>JAEWAA010000599.1 GCA_023391955.1 Bacillota bacterium
CCATTAAGAAGGCCATCTACACCTCCAATCCGATTGAACGGATGAATAAGGAGTTCCGCAAGCGTCTCAAACCGATGAATAGTCTGACCAACCTGGATGCGGTTGAGAAAATTATCTACCTGGAGACCATGGAATACAACGAGAAGTATGGGGAACGTGTAACCCCCGGGTTTGGGCTGCTTCCTGTCAAACTCCGATTAGCCGAGCTATTCGAGGAACGGTATCCCACTCCCTCAAGTGTAGAGGAATAAATACCCAGCTCCCGCGCCTTCGCTTGGACTACTCCCTACCACACTCTCTAAATAACTGAATATTCAAACTCGTTAATGATTTTGATGTCCTTAGGGATGTCCCTATGTGCTTACACAAACTTCTTGACGCTACCGCCGATATGACCGCGCCGGGCTATTTATATATGAAAAATCGAGTACGATCGCTCCCAAAAGCCCAAATTGCAAAATTAAACACGAAATTTCGAGTACAGCAACTGGCAAGCCACGCCTTCGTCGGCCTGACGGCTTGCATATTCATCCTGTTCAACCCTTCTGCTTTGGTGTATTCTGGTAGGAACAGAAAGGCAGGTTACGCCCATGAATGACACCTTAAACACAACACCCGACGACTTAAGCACCTCCTCCAGCGGGGCAAAATCCGGAGCGCGGCTGATCCTGATTCTTGGAGCCCTATCCGCCTTCGGCCCCTTGTCCCTGGACATGTACCTCCCTTCGCTGCCTGCCCTGGCCCGGGATTTGGGCAGCGGCGCCTCCCAGGCCCAGCTTAGCCTCACCTTCTGCCTGCTGGGTCTGGCCCTGGGCCAGCTGCTGGCCGGCCCCTTAAGCGATGTGCGCGGACGCCGGGGTCCGCTGCTCATTAGTCTGGCGATATATTTCGCCGCCTCCCTGGCCTGCGCCTACAGCCCAAGCATCTGGGTGTTCTGCGCCCTGCGCCTTGTTCAAGGACTGGCGGGGGCGGCAGGCATCGTCCTCAGCCGGGCCGTGGTCCGGGACATGTACACCGGCACCGAGCTGACCCGCTGCTTCGCCATGCTGATGCTGGTCAACGGCGCTGCCCCTGTTCTGGCCCCCATATTGGGCGCCCAGCTCCTCAATTGGACCTCCTGGCGGGGCATCTTCCTGATCCTGGCGGCCATCGGCATCATCATGCTGGCCTCCGTTTGGCTGTGGCTGCCGGAAACCCTCCCCCGCGACCGCCGGGCCCGGGGCGGGCTGCCCCAGACACTGGCCGCGTTCCGGGATCTGCTCCGGGACCGGCGTTTTGTGGGGCTGGCCCTATCCCAAGGCTTTATGTATGCCGCCATGTTCGCCTATATTTCCGGTTCCCCCTTTGTGCTGCAGGATCTCTACAAGGTTTCGCCTCAAGGCTTCAGCCTGGTGTTCGCCGTTAACGGGCTGGGCATTATCCTGGCCGGGCAAACCGCCGGCAGGCTGGCAGGCCGGGTCCGGGAGGAGCGGCTGTTTGCTGCGGGCATTGCCATGGGACTGGCAGGCGGACTTGGCCTATTGGCATCGGTGCTGGCGGATGCCGGGCTTGCAGCCATCCTGTGCTGCTTGTTCCTGGTGGTCTCCAGCATCGGCATCGCCTCCACCTCCGGCTCCTCCTTGGCCATGGAGCACTACGGCCATGCGGCAGGCAGCGCCTCCGCCCTGCTGGGGCTGGTTTCCTTCATCGCAGGAGGGATCGTCAGCCCTCTGGTGGGACTGGGCGGGCAAGGAACCGCCCTGCCTATGGGTGCGCTGATCGCCGCTGCGGAGGTCGGGGCGCTGATCTGTTACCTCAGCCTGGCCGGCGGCAAACGCCAAAAAATCATCCGCCGGAGCTGACCTATCAAACAGGCGGCAGGAGTTAAGCAGCTTTTACCGGGAAAAAGGGTATAGATAAATAAGCTGCCCTGAAATAACATGGTCCGAGCCGCAGGCTGGATGTGTTATGGAAGCCTCGAAATCGGCCAAGCCGATTTGAGGGCCTTCCCCGGGATTTCATCGCTTTACGATGCGGCGGGAACCGCAGCATGATTGGCTAATACGTTCCGATTGGGAGTGTCCGAGTGTCCAGGTCCAAAACTCAACTTCGTTGGAGGGATCGCGCATGAAGAGTCCGGTTCAGCTTGGCTATACCTTGGGAACAAGCCTGCTGCTGTCTGCCGCAGCTTACTTTTATGCATCCAATTGGGAGGCGCTCAGCCGTTGGGAGAAGCTGGCGCCTCTTCTTGCCGCCATCGCCTTGATGTATGCGCTCTCCGAATTCTTCGCGCGAAGACCAGGCCGCGCCTTTCTCAGCCGTTTAGCCTTATTGGCAGGCTGCCTGTTCTTCGGCGTGGGCGTTGCCCTGGTCGGCCAAATGTATAACTCCCATGCGGACAGCTACAGCCTCTTCGCGGTCTGGCTGATCCCTGCTCTGCTGCTGGCCGTGATCACCCGCTGGTCGCCCTTCTCTGTGCTCAGCTTTATCCTGGCCCATCTGGCCTACCTGCTGTATTTTTTCCCGGGCTTCCGCTCCGGCATCATTACGGAATGGCGCATCGTCAGCGTTCTGCTGGCTGCGGCAGCGGTGAATGTGGTCATCCTCATTCTGGCGGAACGCCGCCTGTTTGCTGCACCGGCCATCAAAGCCTTGTCCTTTACAACCGCCTTTGGCCTGATGCTGTATGCCTCCAATTCCTTGGCACTTGAGAACCTGGGCGTTTGGGTGAACCTGCCCTTGTTCCTGCTTCTGGCATTCGCCGTCCCCTATTACTACCGGACCCGCCAAAAATCCTTCCTGCTGCTGAGCGGGCTGTTCGTATCCGTTCTGGCCATTGTGAAATATACGGAGCTGCTGATTCATTTCCTCGACGAAAGCTTCATTCTGTGGAGCCTCATCTTCGTGGTGTTATTTATCTGGGGGAATGTCCGTTTTCTGAATCTGGTCCGTTCCTCTCCCTCCGCCCCGGCGCAGGACAGTCCAAACAGCGATGCTGTTTCCGCGCATAACGCATTTACCGCGTGGGCCTCCCGGATCCTGGCGGCAGTGGCAATTGCCATTGCTACGGTGCTGGGAACAGCCGTCATCATCGGCTTCCTCGTCCTCATTCTGGAGATTGACCATCCGGAATATGCCATGTGCGCGCTGGGTGCCTTCGCCACTGTAGGCGCAATTGCCGCAGAGAAATTGAACGGAGTCGTACGGTACACCTTTTTGACCTGCGGCATGGTTATGGGGATATCCTCAGGCATTATCCTGGACAGTCTTCCGGTTCTGCTTTTTTTCTTGCTGACGGCTGTAGGGGCCTTTGTGTTCATTCCAGGCACCGTTCAGCGGATTTACTGCCTGGTTGCCGGGGCGGTTATGGCCTGGATTGTGCTGGATTGGCTTCTTGACGGCGACCTTCCGGTGTTCTCCGCCCTGGGCGCCGTCCTGCTTATACTCCTGCTGGCCGCTTGGCTGCTCATCAAACAGCCTGGTATGCGCAATCCGTTGTTATACGGCGGGTATCCGTCCTTTTTGCTGGTCTTTTTTATCCTCACCTTTATTACCGAAGGAACGGCCTATTATCTGATGAACGGATTGTTTTTCCTGACGGTGACGGCCGCCGTGCTGCTCAGCATCCGCCGGTCTCTGACGTGGGTTTATGTCATCAGTCTGGTGTTCTGGACCGCATTCCTGGTGTACAAATATTACGATTTGGCCTGGAAGCTGCTCCACAAATCCTTCAGTCTGGCCTTGGCGGGCCTTATCCTGCTGGGATTGACCCGGCTGTACGAAAGACGGCTGGCCGGCAGCACGGAATTGCCTGCTCTGCGTACAAACCAGCGGCGCACTGCCGTATGGCTCCTGGCCGCGGTAACCCTGCTGCAGCTCGGCGTCCTGTCTGCGCAAACCGCCCGCAGTGAATGGCTGTTGGCCCATGGCCAAACCATTAAGCTGGAATTGGCACCTGTGGATCCCCGCTCCATGCTGCAGGGGGATTATGTGATCCTCTCCTACGACATTTCCCGCCCGGAATGGGGGGATGCGGAATGGAAGAGGCTGGAGTCCAACCCCAAAGCAGCCCTGGTGCTTGCTCCCGATGCGGCGGGTGTTTACCGGCTGGAGCGTCTGTATGAGGAAGGGAGTCCCCTGCGGGAGGGGGAGGTGCTGATTCGTGGCAAATGGGACGGATACCGCGGCATTGATTTCGGTATCGAGCATTATTTTATCCCTGAGGGTACAGGCATCGATCTGGTCAACCAGGTCCGGTACGCGGAAGTGAAGCTGTCTTCAAAAGGAGATGCTATCCTGCTGCGGCTGACAAACGGATAGGCCTGCATAAGAGCTTACATGGATAATGCGCAGCTTGCATTCAAAAAAACCGCCCCCGGACTTGTTTCTAGGGGCGGTTCTGCATGTACAAACCTACTACGAATTCCCGGTATCCGCGGAATCCTCCTGCTCCACGAAGGCCTTCAGAAGCGACAGCTTGTCCTCCCAATAGGCTTCGAAGAAAACCAGCCATTCCCTAACCTCCGCCAGGGGCTCCGGCCGCAGCCTGTAGCGGGTCTCCCTCCCCGTCCTCCGGGAGCGGACAAGTCCGGCATCGGACAGGACATGCAGATGTTTATTCACTGCCGTCCGGGAGATAGGAAAATGCTCCGAAATGGCGGCAATCGGCAGCTCCTCATCCGCCAGCAGTCTCAGAAGCTTGCGCCGTGTAGGATCGGCGATAGCCTGGAACACATCATGCCTGAGGGCAGGTGCAGCCACGGTCAGGCCTCCACGTACTGGACAAGAGCCTTATGCACAATGCTCTCCCAGCCGCCGTCCATAATGCCGCGGATAACCGGATGGGGTTGCCCGAATTCGGTAAGCTTGTCCGCCTCCCAGCCGGAATGGATGAGGGTAAACTCCGTTTTGCCATCCTCCAATGCCACAAGCAAAAACTCCAGGTGCCAGTCCTTTCCCCAGTCGAAGCCCAGCTTGTTGGGCGGGTCCACCTCTGTCACCTTGCAGGGGGAGTCGCCGAACTGCCCCGACTTCAGGACAAATTCATGTCCGGCCACAGGCTCGAAGGTATTCTCCATCCACCATGCGGCAATACCCCGGGAGGTAGCAACCGCATTCCACACCTTTTCGATAGGCGCATTCAAAATAACCGTTTTCCGGATCTCCGGCAATGTTCCCTGATGCTGCATCTATGTTCCTCCTCTAATCGTGACACCTTTAGGTTTCATAAACATCATAACACCATATGGTTTCATTTTGCAAATAGAAGCTATTCCCATCCTATTCCACCTCACCGGTTGGTTAACGCGGCCACCGGTAAGCCGGCACATGCCGGAGCATAGCCTGGAACAAAATGCTCCATTGGCGCAAGGTCAGAGATGCTGCAGGCTGGCTTCGCTCTGCTTCAGCCTCCCTAAGGACTGCCTTCATTTGGGCCGCGGTAAAAATCAGCTTCATCGGCTCATGGATAGGATGCCCGACAGCACCCAGGAGAAAACCGGCAAAGGCGCAAAAACGCCCGTATTGCCCTTGAGGCAAAAGCGGCTCCCCCCTCCGCTCTACATAAAGGAAACTTCCATCCACTCTGGGCGGCGGTGAAAAGCAGGTGCGGGGGACCGGTCCTCTTTTTTCCATCCGATAATTCATTCTCCAGGCCAGCACCCGTGGATCCGTACAGCCCGATGCTGTGAACCGGATAGCTGCGCCTTTTTCCACAATAAAAGCTCCCCGCTGCATATTTCGGCTTTCCCTTCCCAAGAGCCTTTCCAACACCTCGGTGGTAATGGAAAAAGGCAAATTCGACACGGCAGTAAACGGCCGGTCCGGCAGCTTCATCACTC
>JAEWAA010000011.1 GCA_023391955.1 Bacillota bacterium
GTCCTGATTGGTGCGGAGCGTAAGACCCAGAACCTCCGAGGCCTGCTCCGCTTCAAGCTTACGGGTTTCCACATCCCCGTTGGAGGACATCTCCGCCCGGGTCAGGTCGCAAATGCCTACCCGGAGACCGGCGGAGGTATGTTTATAGATGGTGGCTCCCATGCCGATTTCGGCATCGTCCGGATGGGCGCCGAAAATCAGGATATCCAATCCGTTCGTCATCCCTCAACACCCGGCTTATATTTATGAACCAGCTCCCGCCAGGCGAAATCCCCGCGCTCCAGAGCCTTAATCAGAATCTCCGCCGTCGCGATATTGGTGGCGACCGGAATCCCCTGGACATCGCACAGGCGCAGGAGCGCCGTGATGTCGGGCTCATGGGGCTGGGCCATCAACGGATCACGCAGGAAGATGACCAGGTCCATCTCATTTTGGGCAACCAAAGCGCCGATCTGCTGATCGCCTCCAAGCGGGCCGGACATAAAACGCTGCACGGTAAGGTTGGTGGCATCCATAATCCGTTGTCCGGTGGTGCCGGTGGCAAACAGCTCATGGTCATCGCAGAATACATGTTCGAAGGCCACCACAAAATTGACCATTTCTTCTTTTTTTCGGTCGTGGGCGATCAAGGCTATCTTCATGGGCATCGTACTCTCTCCCCTTCTTGTCATTCGAAGGAACGCATTGAGCCTCCGGCTCGCTTCATTCTCTCTCTTTTTCGTTATAGCACAGGCTCAATCAATAAAATGCTCGAAGCCGTACACCATCCCCGTGGTTTGCAGGACCTTCTTGACGGCTATATTGACTCCGGGCATATATCCGGCGCGTTCGAAGGAATCATGGCGGATTTTGAGGGTCTGGCCATAACCGCCGAACACAACCTCCTGCTGGGCGAATACACCCGGAAGGCGGACGCTGTGGATTCTAAACCCATTGTAGTACCCGCCGCGGCTTCCTTCAATAGTTTCCTCTTCCTCAGGGTTGCCTTGGCGCAGCTCCCTGCGGTTTTCGGCGATGAGCTCAGCTGTTTTGATAGCCGTACCCGAGGGCGCATCCAGCTTCTGGTCCCCGTGGAACTCGATGATTTCCACATGGGGCATATACTTGGCGGCCTGGGCGGCAAACTTCATCATAAGAATAGCCCCGATGGAAAAATTGGGGGCGATCAGCCCGCCGATCCCCCGCTCAAGGCACTGCTTGTCCAATTCGGCAATATCCTCCGGCGTAAAGCCGGTGGTGCCGATAACCGGCCGTACGCCGCAGCGGATGGCCACACTGGTATTCACGACAGCAGATTGGGGAATGGTGAAATCCACCAGAACATCGGGGCCGGTCCGGATTAGGGTCTCCTCCAGATCCCGGGTAAGAGATACTTCGCAATCCGGAAGCCCCACCAGGCTTGCCGCATCCTGGCCTTCCCCGTAGTGGTCCACAGCGGCAACAAGCTTCAGTTCCGGGTCCTCCAGGACCATCTTGACTACTTCTTTGCCCATCCGCCCGCTTGCGCCCGATACCGCAACTTTAATGATGTTTGTCATCCGCTTCACCTAGTTCCTTCCATCTTGATCTCTATGGTCTGCCATTCGTGCTGCTACTTATTTCGAAGCGCTTTGGACAGGCGCTTTTCCAGCTCGGCCTGCAGTCCGCGGACTCGTTCGTGCTGGGGATTCAGCCGCGAAGCCTCCTTCAAAGCCGCAATCGCCTGAGGGTACTCCTCCAGCTCGCCCAAGGCATATCCCAGCAGCAGGCGCGCCTCCACGGACAAGGGATCCAGCCGGATCGCCTCCTTCAGGAGCGTAACCGCCAAGTACAGCTGAGATCCGCCCTGCTTGAGGCAGGCCTCCGCCTGAACCGCTTTTTCCTTGGCCAACAGATAGTCCAGATGCAGCTGGTACACCGGCTCGGCAGCCGACAGCCGCAGCGCTTCCCGGGCATAACTCAAGGCCGCGGGCAGTTTGTCGCTTCTGGCGCAGGTGATGGACAGCCGGTAATAATAATCCGGATTATCCGGCTCCAGGGCAACCGCTTCGAGAAACCATTCCACAGCCGCTTCAAAGTCGCTTTTCAAAATCGCCTCATAAGCTCGTTGGATTGCCTCCGCGCCATTCATTCTATCCCCTCCCATAACCCGGTTCAAACCAGGTGGATGAGATATTTTATGACAGGAGCTCGCTATCGGTGTCCCGCCGCTGCCAGCGGTTGGCGTCGCGCGTATTGAATTTGTGCATCACCTTGTTATGTGCCTCCGTTAAATCAATCCCGAGAGAATTGGCGAAGCACACGGTAATAAACAAAATGTCACCCAGCTCCAGCTCAATGGAGTTCTCGGCTTCATCGGGTTTTTTCGGTTTTTCGCCGAACTGGTGATTCACTTCCCGGGCCAGCTCCCCGACTTCCTCCGTCATCCGGGCCAGCATGGTCATGGGGCTGAAATAGCCTTCCTTGAACTGGGATATGTATTGGTCCACTTCCTGCTGGATATCCTGAAGCGTCTTCGCCTGCAAAGCCTTCCGCCTCCTTGAATGTAGCCTGCTTGTTACCTTGGTGCATGTTTACATACGATAATAGCATTGATTGTCGGGTTTTGCACATAGGGAAATAAGAAAGCCGCCTGTCTTCAGTCCAAGCCCGGTTCATTTAGCGGCCGCCCGACGTCCATAAAAAGAAAAAACAGGGTATAATGGATGCTGTATGCAGCCATTGTTACCCTGAATTCACATCGGCTTGACTCTTGGAAGGGGTGCTGGAATCAAAATGCTGAAACGCAGCCAGTGGGATCTGTGGAAAACCGTATTTTTTATTGTGCTGGGGGCCGCCATCTATGCGTTCGGACTCCATTATTTCGTGATTTCCAACCAGCTGATGGAAGGCGGCGTTACCGGCATCGCCCTGCTCTTGTATTATGCCGGCGGGCTCCCTCCTTCGGTAACCACGCTGGCTTTGAACATTCCCTTGTTTATTTTAGGCTGGAGCATTCTCGGCAAGCAGCCCATGCGTCTGACGATTCTGGGCACCGTGGCGGTTTCCCTGTTCCTCGCCTTAATGGAGCGGTGGATTCACGCAGGCTGGATCAAGCCCTTCGAAAAGCCGGATGATCTTCTGCTGGTTGCCCTTTATGCAGGCATCACCCTGGGGACAGGCTTGGGGCTGGTATTCCGGTTCGGAGGCACAACGGGAGGAGGCGATATTATCGCCCGTCTCGGCAACAAATACCGGGGCTGGAGTATGGGCCAGGTGATCCTGGGTTTTGATGCCGTTGTCATCGGTGCGGCTCTGTTTTATTTGCCCCAGGAGCGGGTGCTGTACACTCT
>JAEWAA010000049.1 GCA_023391955.1 Bacillota bacterium
CCGCCCATACCTCTGCCGCCGCCCATACCCCCGAAGGCCATGTTATAGTCCCAGGGCAGGACGTTGAAGATTCCGTCGTCCTCATACAGATAATAATTCTGCTTGTTGGACCCCAAATAACTGTCCATATTGTTGGTCGCCACATTCAGGGCGATGTACTTGAGCACATTGTCCACATTCAGCACGGACTCATAATCCGTCCCGTTGTTCAGCTCTTCCAGCATATCAATGAGAATATCCCCGTTGGAGGACTTGGACTTTTGCGCCAGCCCCGTATACTTGGAGAGATCGTCTCCCAGCCAAGCCAGGTCACTGCCGACACCGGTCATCTCGCCTTTGTACAGGGCACCGTAGGAGTTGCCGAAGTTCCGCTCTAGATAAGCATCCCCCACCTGCTCCACGGCCAGATAGAAGCCCCACAGTTTGCCGTTGATGTAGACGTTGACGTAGGAATGGCCCGGTGTAGGCAGTCCCATCTCCTCCGCCAGCTCGTAGGTCAGGAACTCCCGCATATACGAGGCATCGCTGTAATTGTTGTTCAGGTTGATTTTGCTGATGCCGGCCAGAGTTTGGTTATCCACATATTCATCAAAAGACAGCTTGAAGCTGTACCGGTCGGAGTCCTGCATCTGGACCACACTGCGCAGGCTCAGATTCCCCTTGGTGCGGATCCCCACGTTGTCGAACCTGGCCCCGTTGTATTCCACCGAGGCCATTTTGTATTCCTCCAGAGAGGCGTTGTCCAGCATGTCCTGGAAGTCCGCCTCGTCCACAGTAATCTTCACATCAATTACCTTTTCCTTGGGAAAAACCGTTTCCGACAGCTCCTCCGCCGTTTTTCCCGAAGAGGCATTTGCCGGTACGGTTAAGGCCTCCCGGCTGCCGGAGTTTATTCCGTACCGCCCAACCGCCAGCATCACCACAAACAGTATCACCAGCATAGGTACCGCCGCTTTGGATTTCATCTGCATTCACCGCCGTTATTAGGATACATAATCGCCGCTGTAGCTGATCAGCACGGCGTTCTTGACTCCGTCAACAGCAGAAACACGATTGACGAATTGAGCCTCCTTTTCCTTCACACGGACCTCGATGGTCAGCTCTACATTGCCGCGGGACACGGTTTTTTGCTTCAGGTTAAAGCGTTTGGCTTCGCCTTGAACAGCCTTCATCACATGGGTTTCGCTTTCGTCGCTGTCGCAGTTCACGACCAGCAGATAGGGGGTTTCGAAGGATGCTTTTTTGATAAAGATGAACATAACCAGACCGATCACTACAGAAGCTGCCAGGGCCAAGGAATAGAATCCTGCACCTGTTACAATACCCACAGCGGCAGCCCAAAACAGGAAGATCAGATCAGTAGGGTCCTTAATGGGCGTTCTGAAACGGACGATGGATAAGGCGCCGACCATACCCAGGGACAGCACCAGGTTGGAGTTAACGGCAATGATCACCATGGACGTCACCATTGTCATCCCGATGAGAGAGATGTTGAAGCTTTTGGAATAGAGCACCCCGCTGAAAATCCGCTTATACAGGATGTAGATGAAGAATCCCAGCAGGAATGAGATGGACATGGTGATGATGATTTTGCCGATATCGATGTTTGCCGTGAAATTATCCATTACCGAGTTTTTGATCATGTCTGTAAAGTTCATCGTTATTGATCCTCCCAGGAGTTCATTTTGATATACTTGCGGCAAATCACATACTTGGAGGCCGACTGCCGCTGCAAACCCTCCATTTGCAAAGCATCCCGGATGTAACCGGGGAGATATTCGTCGAATTTCACTTCGAGAATGATGAAATTCTCATCCAGCGCCCGGACGGCTCCCAGCTCCGTATCGAACAGATCCGTACTGCCCAAACCGCTCCGCAGCTCCTTGTCGAAGGTAATGCGGACGTTGCCGTTGGCGCAGACATAAGGCTCCCGGACATAATCCACGATCACCTTGGGGCGGAGCAGCCGGTGCTTCATTTCATCGTACACTTCGGCGAACAGCGGCTTGTCCGGAACGTTCAAAATCTCAATATTGCCGTGCAGCAGCTCATCGACCATACTGCGGGTGAGGGACTCCTTCACCTTGGCAATGTATTCGTTCCTCTTGATTTTCTTCTCAAAATGGATTACCTTGTCTTCCATGTTGTAAATGCGGATCCGGTATTTCACCCGGTCGCTGACACCGCCCAGCTTCTCGTCCAGCGCCTTGTTGCCGATATCGTCAAAATACAGGCTGCGGATATGGTATTCACCATTTGGCCCGGCATGCTCATCGCGCTTCATCAAGGCTTTGAGGCGCTGCCGGATGGTAAAATACTGGTGGTAATTAATCATAAATTTCAGCTCGTTGCGGTATTTCAGTCCCATGGTTGTGCACCCCGTTTCTGTATGTCCTGCTGAAGGGAAGCGGCTTCCCTTGTTTCTTGAGACCATCATAACGGTTGTTTATGAATGTTGGTTTAAGGAAGACTGAATGTTCGCTGAATGTTATGCTTATGTTAACGGAATGTAAACAGCTCTTCGGAGCACTGTAAAAAACCAGCGGAAGGAGAATGGCCGTGAAGTGGAATTCGATCGCCTTGTGGGCGGGGGTGGGTGCTGTTGTCCTGATCGTGGTGCTGCTGTCCGTCCTCCAAAACCTGGGCAGCAGCGGGAAAAATGGCCCCTACTCCATTGGGATGACATTCCGCGGGGAAGCGTCGACGTCCCGCGCATTTACTTGGCGGTATGGCCAAGGTGAGGCAGACGGTGTGCTGCAGGCGGCACGAAGCCGCGACGGGCTGGAGAAGGATCAGGCAGACAAGCTGAGCTTTCCCGCTTCCCGGGAAACCCGTGATGGGGAAAAGGACAAACCAGAGGGCGTCTATCAGGCGGAGGCGTCTGGTCTTACCCCCAACACGCTCTACTGGTACCGGGTGGGAGATGCAGCGGCGGATGTGTGGAGTGAGCCGGCTTCATTTAAGACCGGGCCGGAGGCCGGAGCGGACGCAAAAGTGAGCTTTTTGCATGTGACGGACTCACAGGGAGAGACGGAGGCGGATTTCCGGCTGTGGAGCCGCACCCTAGAGCAAGCGGTGAAGCAATTCCCCCAGGCTGCATTCATCATGCATACAGGGGATTTGACGGAGAATCCGGAGGATCCGGCGGCATGGCGGCACTTTTTTGACCTGGCGCGACCGGTCCTATCCCGTCTGCCCTTAATGCCCGCAACCGGCAATCATGATGAGGTGGATAACGATGCTCTGGAATACCGCTCCCGGTTTTTCCTGCCGGACAACGGACTTACCTCCAAGGATAAAGGGCCCAGTTATTCCTTCGATTACGGGCCTGTGCATATGGTAGTGCTGAACTCGGAGTCGGATCTGAACAAACAGCGGGATTGGCTGAAAAAGGACCTGGCCGCGTCGGCGGACAAGCCTTGGAGGATTGTAGCCATACACCGGGGCGCTTACGGGGGCAATATGTACGACAAGCTGGAGGATTGGGTGAAGGTGTTCGATGAATACCAGGTGGATCTGGTGCTCCAGGGGCATAACCATGAATATTCCCGTTCGTATCCTCTGCGCGGCGGCAAAGTTGCCGGCAACGGCGATGACCCCGTCCGGGAACGGGCCGGTACTGTCTATGTAACGCCCAATACGGCAGGGCCGAAGTTTAACGACAAAAAAGAGGACCTGTTCTACCACAAGGTCCATTTCCAGAACAAGAAGCAGATGTATGGCGGTATTACCGTCGCCGGCAAGACGCTCACTTATGAGGCTTATGACGTGGACGGCAAGCTGCTGGACCGATTTGTACTGGAGCATTAAATTTGATGCCAAAAAGCCGGAGCGCTGATGCGTTCCGGCTTTTTGTTGATCGGGTTGTTTGATCAGGTTAATAGTTGATCGTGTTAATCCAAGGTCACGATTATCGAAGAGGATTCCGCTTCCCAATGCAGCTGGGCACCCAGTGCTTCCGCTACACTCCGCAGGGGCACATAGAAGGAGCCTTGCTCCACCACTGCGGGACGCTCCAGGGAAAGGTCCGTTGAACCATTGAGGACGGCCTTGCCGCTCTCTGCTGTCAGACGGATGCTGTGTTTGCCGTCAGCTGTGGTCAGAACCACGGACTGGCTGTCGGCATCCCACGCCAAATCCATATCCAGATTGGCAGCCAGGGAGCGTGCGGGAACCATGGTTACGCCGTTATCGCTGTACGCTGCCCAACCGGCTGTGTATTCATCCAGATCCTCTTGAGGCATCACATAGAAATAACCGGTTTTGCGGGTAACGTGAAGATCATCCTTCAAGAATTTGTAGAGGGCGGAATCCGTCTTGATGGCTTCCAATGCTTCCTCCGGACCAGCCAGCTTCATGAGGTCCAGTGCTCCGGTAGTAGAGATAGCATCCGCCTTCACCGTACCGTTCACATTCCAGTTTTCGAAGCTGCTTTTCACACGGATGGACTTCAGAGGGCTTCCGTCCGTTTCTGTCGGCGCCAGCAGCAGGTTTGCCACGGACTTGCGGACCTTCATGTTGTTGTCCACATACAAATCGACCGTCATGGAGGATTTGTCACCCAGGAACTTCGCCACTTCCGTGCCTTCGCTGTCCAGCATGACCAGCAGAATAACCAGCAGCTGCTTGGCTTCCGTTTGGACAACCTCTACCCCTTCCTCCTTGTTCTGGAGGATGGAGCGGATGGCTCCGAGCACCGAACTCAGCTCATCGTCACCACTCATATCCGCCGGAATAAAGCTGTTCACGGCGCCTTGAATCACGTCATAGTATTGGGCGATGATGGCCTTCATGGCCTGGTCATCCTTCATCAGATTGAGGATGAAGGTCCGGAGGAGCGGCAGGATATCCTTGCCGTTCAGCTCGGCGCGGACATGATGCAGGTACACGCTTTCGCCGTTGATGGTTTCATTGCCGGACTCCAGCTTCAGCTTGGAGGGGTTGGGCATTTTGCCAAGGAGGTATTCATACAGCGGTTTGATGTAATTGGGGTCCTCCGCCTTCTTCTGGAAGTCGGTCAGCCATTTCATATCCACGCCGTTGTACAAGCCTTCTCCTGTAGGATCGGCAAGATTGGTGGTGGAGATGGTAAAGGGTTTGGTGGCTCCTTCCGGCAGGACGGTGAGTGCTTCCGGAGATATGTATGCGGTAAAAGGAATCGACTTCTTAGCCACTTCCAGCGCGCCTTTTACCGAAGCCACTTGATTGCTTTCCTGCTTAATGTGGTCGAAGCTCAGCTTCATTTGGCTGAAGGCCGCCATAGCCGCCGAGTCCGGGTCCGCTTCCTTCAGCGCAGCCTCATCCAGCTCCAGCGAAACCTCGACGGAGCCCTTGCCCTCCATCGTCTTCATATCGAAGGAGCTTAACAGCGCCTTGTTCAAATCCACGCCGCCGATTGCCTGGCAGCCCCCGATCAGTCCTGCGATCAAACAGACTACTGCTAATAAAATTCCGTAACGCTTGGTTGTCCTTCTCATCCATCTGCCTCCTGTCAATAGAACCTGCTATACCATTTCCATACTTATGGATGGTTTTCCTTCTCTATACCTGTAAATCATGCCAAAAATGGTGCTTCGGTCCCGCGGGGACGGGAAGAGGAGCATCAGCACGGTTTATCGCTCCGGGTGATCCCGCGCAATCGTTGCTTTCGGACACTCGCGCCACGACCCTCGTGGGCTAACGGAACTGAGCGACGCTTAGAGGCCCAAATCTGCCCCTTCCGCACGCTAACGGAACTGAGCGACGCTTAGAGACCGAAATCCGCCATCTCGGCGCGCTAACGGAACTGGGAGACGCTTAGCCGGTGGAGTCGTGCCAAATTGGGTACAAAATGCGCGCTAAGAGTCGCTGAGTTC
>JAEWAA010000104.1 GCA_023391955.1 Bacillota bacterium
AGGACGGTTCGCCCCTGAGTCCGAAGACCAGCGCGATCCAAGAGTTGGCGGGCGTGATGGCCGCCGCGGCCCTTCCGCAGCAGGAGCCGGTTATGAGCGGCGGCGCGGCCCATCACCGGCTGTCGGAAAAGGCTCTCCCCGACGCCCGGAAGCAGGCGGGAATGCCGGAACATTGTCATTCTCCGGCCGCCGCAAGGGTGAGTGGTATGAGATTCGTCTGCCGGATCAATACGGTACTGCCCCGGCTTCGGCGATGCTGCGTTTCCTTCCCCTGCCGCCCAAGATGGCCAGCAAGTTCCTTCAGGATAACGCCATCCAGAAAAGCGGCAATCTGCTGAAGCTGCGCCTGTTCCCCAAGGAACGCCTGGGAATGGAGCCGGATTGGCATGATTTAAACATCCTGTTTGAGGATGATTTCCTGCTCATCGTGAACAAACCCATGGGCATGGAGGTTCATCCCAGCGCCCACGGTCAAAAAGGCACCTTGGCCAATGCGGTGGCCGCCTATTACGAGATGACCGGCAAAACCTGCAAGGTCCGCCCTGTGCACCGCTTGGACAAGGATACCACCGGTCCGGTGATTTTTGCCAAAAATGAGGTTGCCAGCGTCATACTGGAGAAATCCCTCAAGGATAAGCAAATCGAACGGCTGTATGTCGCCTTGGCGGAAGGGCGGATAATCGAAAATAAGAGCACCATTGACGCTCCTATCGGCCAAGACCGGCTCCACTCCACCCGACGCCGGGTCAGCGAGACCGGTGAACCTGCTGTCACCCATTACGAGGTGGTAGAGCGGCTCAAGGGTCATACCTTGGTGCGTCTGCGGCTGGGCACAGGACGGACTCACCAAATTAGAGTCCATCTATCCCATATCGGCCATCCCATCGCCGGAGACGGCATGTACGGCGGCAAACGCACCCACATTGACCGTCAGGCGCTGCATGGGGAGAAGCTGATTTGTTACCATCCGTGGACAGGGAACAAAATCCATGTGACTGCCCCGATGCCGGAGGATATGGTTCAAGCATTGGCAGAACTGCGGAACCGGAAGAACTAAAAACCAACGTACAAATCAAGAACCGGATTCCTAAGGAGTCCGGTTCTTTGTTATATCTATCCGTTGCCTCATGGCGCCCGGCAGATGCCGGTAAACAGGACGGTGCCGTTGGCAGCGGTGATGCTGTACAGGAAAGGCCGGTCCAAAATCAGCTCCGCAGTTTCACCCTTAGGCAAACCGCTGCCCGCCATCATCAATTGTGTAAAAGCGGCAGCTTCTACCCCTTTTTCATCTATGGCAATGTGGGTGTTCTGGGTGATTTGGCTGATAAAAACCGGAGTATCACTCATAAAGCTGAAATTGGCCTGGTCGGTAAACGGGGTTTTCATGCCCATCACCTTCAGGGCCTGCACCAGCTCCAGCTCAGAACTGTAATCGAATTTGGGCACCTTCAGATCCAGCTTATACGTGATTTTTCCCGATGCCGGCAGCAGTGCCTTGGTTTTCTCGGGTGTGTCCACCAGTTCCTTGACGGAAACCCCCTTATCCGGCAGTACAAAGGTCATGGCGCCTCCGTTTTTCAAGCGGAGGGTTGCGGAGGCAAACCCGTCTCCCTTGATGTAATCCGCCGTATAATAATTTCTGCTCATAAATGCTGCGTCCAGTTGTCCCCCCTCCTCAGGGTAAAATACCCCCTGGGCGGTTTGGCTTTCGTTAAAGGCATCTGACCATTCATCCTTAAAATCCAACGTATTCAAAAGTGCCATCACCTGCTGGGGGTCAGGCTGGATCGTGGGCGTAATTTGCCCCCCGGTATGCTCGCGCACCCACTCTCCCATTTTTTCAGCTGTTTCCTTTTGGGCAAAATCCGCTTGGTGCAGAGAGGCATAAAAGCTCGCGGACGCCAGCTTCTCGTACTCCTTCTTAAAGCTATGCCCCTGCTGGATCCACATGGAGTTGGCTGTTTTGAGCCTGCCGATTTCATTGTCTGTATGGAACAGACGGATGAGCTTTCCCGTGTCCGCGGCCAGCTTGCTAATGTTCCCCGGACTGCTGCCTCCAAGCAAGGACAGCATCTCCTTTTGGGTCGCCCCCTCCGCCCCGGAGGCGGCAAGGGCTAACGCAACGTACAAGCTATATGGCGAATAAAGGGTATTGCCCTTCCCCTCACTCAAAATACGGGAGGCCGTATGCAGGGAAAACTGCTCCAGAGCGTCCATTCCCGCTTGGGACACACGGTTGTCCTCCTGAATACTTCGTTTGGCCTCTACATCCCCAAAAGCGGGAGCTACAAGAGGAGCCGGTTTGGATGAAGAAGCGTAGCCGCAGGAAACAACGGTTGCAAGCAGAGGAGCCAGCAGAAGGCATTTGGTGGAGCTGCGCCAAATAGAGGTTGTCATTTTGATCATCACCGTCCAATTTGTCCGTTTCTTACTTGACGAGACAGTATCCACATTTGTTGCCATTTGCAGAGGGGAATATATTTAATCTCATTAAGTTTACATAATATTTATTATGTATATATCATCCCGAACAAGGATAGAAACTTTTCCCTTCCCTTGTTATACTTGAACTCAAGCAGGTTATCCGTTTAACCCACACGGGGGTGCAATTATGAATATCATTAAAGCCAAGGACCGCAAGGAGCTGGACAGCCGGCTTCCCGCCATGCCCTGGTACATCGAAAAATTCATCAACTATAAACTTCCCGACCTCTCCCCTTCTTCACTGTTGGAGTATGTGCGGGATTATGAGATTTTCCTGAACTGGCTGATGGCCGAAGGTTTGACAGAAGCCTCCGATATCCGGGAGGTTCCCTTGTCTGATCTAGAGAAGCTGCGGATGGATGCCATCGACAACTTCCGCATGTCCCTGGCCACCGGTGTGGGCGGGTATACCAACAGCAAAACCACCATTGTCCGGAAGCTCTCCTCCCTCCGTTCCTTGTTCCACTACCTCAGCCAGATTGCCGAGGACGAGGATTTTTATCCCTTGCTGAAGCGCAATATTATGGCCAAGGTGGAGATCAAACGGACTCATAAGCCCAAGGATACTGCAGCCAAGCTGGAAGGCAAGCTGCTGCAGGAGCATGAAATTGCCGAGTTTATTGAATATGTGGCTCATGGTTACGGAGAGGCTGTTGCCGCCAACAAACAGGCCTCTTATTTCCACCAATTGAACAAGGAACGGGATGTGTGCATCATCAGCCTGATTCTCCATTCCGGCCTGCGGGTATCCGAGGTGGTAAACCTGAATGCCGATGACCTGGACCTGAAGAAGAAGCTGGCTTATGTCTACCGCAAGGGTAAAAATGACGAAACCTTCAAAACCCCAGTGTATTTCCGCCAGTTGGCTGTTCAGCATCTGGAGACCTATCTGGAGCTGCGGCCTGCCCGGTACAAGGCGCCGCGGAAGGAAAAAGCCCTGTTCCTGGCCATTGCCAACGGCAAAAAGGAAGGCGAACGGATGACCAAACGCGCCATCCAGGAGATGGTCATCAAATACGCCAAACGCTTCGGCAAGCCCTACTTGTCCGTCCATAAGCTGCGGCATTCCTTTGCAACGGATTATTACGTCCGCAACGATCTGTACAAAACCCAGGAGCAGCTGGGCCATGCCTCACCGGATACCACGCAGATTTATGCTCACCTTACGGATAAAACCATGGCTGAGGCCATTGACCGGCCCAATGCTGATCCAACAGGAACGTAACAACCAGCTTGCCAAAACGACAAAAAGAAGCTTCGCCGGACAGCAGTTTTCACTCTTCGGCAAGCTTCTTTATTTTTCGTCATTTATATTTAATACTATAAACATTTATCTTCATTAAGGA
>JAEWAA010000200.1 GCA_023391955.1 Bacillota bacterium
GGCAAGGCGATGCTCTACCACTGAGCCACGTCCGCATCTGATTTTTACTCAGGAAATTCAGTATAGCATTATGTGTGAGAAAAGACAAGCATTTTGTCGCAAAAACCACCTGACCGTTGCGCGGGTACCATTAATAGTTCTCGCCCTCCAGCCCAAAATTAGCGTACAATAAACAGACGGCTTGCTGCGGTGGGCCGCTTCCCATTTTACATACAAAGAAAGGAACTGAACCATGTCTTCCCACTTCAAGTTTAATTTCACATCTGAAACGAAATCGGACTATATTCAGGTACACCATCATGGTGAGCCGCCTGCATACGATGAAACCCGAGGCTGGGGTTTTGTCCGCGAAACCTGCGCTGTGCCGCCCCGGCCGGTGCAATGGGAAGGAATCACAGCGGAAGCAGCAGGCTTTTATGCCGCCGCCACAGAGTTTGATGCTCCCGCCGGACTGGAGCAGGAGCATTACAACCGCTTCGGTATGGCCTTCCGGATGCGAATTCCCCCCGGAGCGTATGAAATTGAGGTTATTACCGCCACTCCTCTGGAGACAACGGATGTGTCTGTATCCGGTATGCATCCGGGACGCCTCTTGGACGAAGGCTGCTGGGATGCTGCGGGTCTCGTTCCCATCCGCCATCACGCCTCCCGTTCCTCCACCGAACCATTATGGCGCTGCCAATATGTAAACGGGCGAAACTTCCTGGATATTGAAATCGAGCCCACTCAACCTGGTGAAGCCGTGGGAATCCGGGAAATCCGGATTACCTCCCTCCCTCTTCCGGAAAGGCCGGCCGGCATGCTGCCCGCCGTCTATACTCTTGGTGACTCCACGGTTAAGTCCTATACCTTCGAGGAGGCTCCCCTCTGCGGCTGGGGTCAGGTGTTTGATGATTTGTTCGATCTGGACAAGGTCCGGGTCATCAACTACTCCATGGGCGGCCGTTCCTTCAAAAACAGCTATTGGGAAGGCCGGTTTAATGACCTCCTGCTCTCCTCTTATCCCGGTGACTACCTCCTGCTCCAGTCCGGCCACAATGATGAACGGCAGGATGAGCTGCATCGCTTCGGCCGGGGCAATACGGAGTCCACCTACGAAGAATTCCTGCGGGAGGTCTACCTCCCAGCCATCCGCTCCCGCGGCGTAATACCCGTGCTGGTCACACCGGTGTCGCGGGTGAACGGGAAGGCGCAGCCCGGGGATGTGTTCGCCGATTCCTTCCAAACCCGGCGGTTTCCCGTTATCATGAGGCAGGCGGCTCATGAGGAGGGTGTCACCCTGCTGGACTTAAACGCCCACAGTGTGGATTATTACAACGAAATCGGAGCGGAGGCCACCATTGCCCTGTTTATGTCCCTGGAGGCCGGGGAAACGCCGGGTAAAACCAATGACGGCAGCTTCGCCAACGGGCATCCCGCCAACAAGATCGATGCCACCCACTACAAGGAAGCGTTGGCCCGCCAATTGGCTCGAATGGTGGCGGAGGAGCTGGCAGAGGCAGGCTCCCGGGGAGACCGGACAGCCGCCGCCATCGCCTCATTCCTGAAGCCGGAGGTAAAAACCGCCATAGCAGGACGCAACTGGGCTCCGCTTTTCCCTCAGATGGCGGCAGACACCACCACCGGACGGGGCGCTTATTACCGGAACCAGATTGAGAAGCTGCTTCAGCTGGGTGTGCTGGAGAAGAATGCGGACAACTGCTTCCGTCCGTTTGAACCCATGAATATGGAGGAATTCTCCCGTGCACTGGCCAAGGTACTGGGTATAACTCCCTCAACCTCCGGTTTCCCCTCCGGAGACCTGACCAGGGAATGGATGGGTGTGCTGCTGGCCAGAGGCTATCACGCCGCATTTTCCGCAAAACCCGCCTACATGACAGACTATAACGGAGCCACTCTTCTGCCCGGAATGCCCGGTTATGATCCCAATCTGAGCTCCGGCGCCCAAGGTGTCCGTTATGATCCGCTGGTGCCGTGGGAGCATCTGAAGGATAAGGACCAGGCGGATGCCAAGCTGGCTCCGGAGCTAAAGGACGCATATGAGCTGGGGCTAATCCGCTCCGAAAACAGCCTTGTCCGCGGCCGTATGGAGAACGGCGACCTGCTGGAGCCCAAGCTGACCGTTACCCGCGAGAAAGCCGCCAAAACCCTTTATTTCATGTGGGTGCTGGCTCATCCTGTTAAGCAGGAGAATGATCTAGCCCATTTGTAATCTTTTGCACCAAAAACACCGCCTTCCGACTCAAACCGGGGCGGTGTTTTTGGTTGTTAGCGCTTCACGCGGCTGCTGTACGCTTCCTTATATTCCTGGGCAATTTGATTCCCGCCGGCCAGCCGCCAGCGCTCCACCTCCGCCTTCCAACCCTCGTCATCGATTTTCCCCATGATATAGAGAGTCTGGGCGTCGGCAATCTGCAGCTCCAGCTCCTTGCCCCGCTCCGCATACGTAGGGGAGTCCAGCGTCAGCGCCGGATTGGGAATGGCGTACCGCTCATTTTCGTAGCCGATTCGCTTGCTTTTGCGGGCCAACGCCGTGTCCTTGGAGGGTCTGTCCATATGGTACTGCTCGTCCCGGTTGGGGAAAGTGTCCCGGTACGGCTTAACCTCCCGGTAGTCCAGATCCTTGTCCAACGGAACCGTAAACTCCCCCTCCACCCTGTAGTGCCGCCCTTCCACACCCTTTACCAGCACATTAACCATAGGCGGGTCCATCAGCTTGTCCAGAAAACTCAGGATCTGACGGAGCTCCTGCTCGGTTTTGACTGCGCTTTTCGGGAAAACCAGCAACCCCGCGTTGCCGCCTTCGGCGGGTACGCGGATACCACTAGGGCCCTCCAGCGGCGCACTGTCCACCTGGGCGGCGGGATTTAGCTTTTCCAGCTGGTTTTGGATCGTCTGGGCGTTGCCCCCGGTCAAACGGAAGGCGGCCTTGCCGGACTCATAGGCTCTGTCAATGGTAGAGGCGTCCACCACGGCGAAGTCCAGGTTGATCAGCTTCTCCGCATAGAGCCGCCGGAATAGCTTCAGGGTATCCAGATATTCCGGAGCGGCAAATTCGGGGATGAAGCTCCCCGCCTGATCCACTCCCCATTTGTTGGGCGCCCCTTGGGCCACGGCAAACCGGCTTAAGGTGGAGGCGGTGCCTTGGTTGTAATTTTTGTCCAGCATCATGCCGTATGTGTCCTGCTTGCCGTTGCCATCGGGATCTCCCAATG
>JAEWAA010000228.1 GCA_023391955.1 Bacillota bacterium
TCCTTAAGCTGTACCTGCTCCAACATGCGATAAATCTCCTCATCCGGCCGCTCTTCATCGAACAGGATATTTTCCCGGATGCAGGTGTCGAATACCGGAGCCTCCTGGGAGATATACGACAGATGGCGGTACAGTCTGTCCAGCTTCAGGCTGTCAATGTCGGTCCCATCCACCAGAATGTGCCCGGAGGATTTCTTCAGAAGTCCCAGCATCAGCTTGATGATGGTGGATTTGCCGCTGGCTCCGATAATCGCGGTAGAGCAGCCGGGTTCGATGGAGAACGTCACATGGTTCAGAACCCCGCGGCCCTCATAACCGAAGGAGACATCCCTGAACTCTACCTTTCCCCGCAAAACATCCACTTCTTTACCTGCATGCAAATTGAAATCCTCCGGTCCGTTCAAAGTTCCCTCAAACCGCCGGTAGGCCACTGCGTCCAGCTTGTATTCCACATACAGCACGTTGAAGATGGCGATGGGCGAATAAATCTGATCCACAAACATGATCATGGCCGCAAGGGTGCCGATGGAGGAATGACCGGCCAGCAGGCTGCGGGCGCCGTACACCAGAACGGCCAGTTTGATCATAATGACCAGCAGGGCAAACAAAGCAAAAAAGGCTTCGTGGATCATTCGGATCTGGACGCTGTTCCGGACGATTTCCCCCGCTGTAGCCTGCAGCAGCTCCAGCTCCTTCTTGTATCTCCTGTTCAGCCGGAAAACCGCCAGCTCCATAAATCCCCTGACGGACAAGGCGGACATTTTCTCCTGGATGGCCAGAAGCCTGGACTTGATCTGGTACAGCCTGCCCAGCAGCAATTGACTAAGAAGGAAAACAGCCAGATAGCCAATGCCGATGACCAGCATAAGCTTCGGATTATAGAGGCTGATGAAAAACAGGCTGAACAGCAAACCGGGCAGCAGCTCATGGAGAATGCGCAGATAGAAGGAATGAAGGATGTTTTTCCCCGCCTGGGCGCCATTGTCGATGAGCTTGATTAAATCTCCGGTGCCGGTGTTTTGGTAAGCGGCATAGTCCATTCCGGACACTTTGCCAAGAGCCATCACCTTCAGTTGTTCGGCAATGCCTGTGGAAAGAACAGTATGGGGATATTCCAGCAGATAATGGAGCAGAGTTGCCCCGATCAGCATGGCGCCGTACAGCAACAGCAGAGTTAAACCATCCCGCAGTCCAGTGGTTTGGGCGATATGGTCCAGCAGCTTTTGAAACACACGGATTCCTGCCGTGCCCAAAAACTGGGCGGCGACTCCCATGAGGATATACATGAAGATGGTCCATTTGTACATGAGCATGGCTTTTTTCAGCATTCGGTTAAGCCTCCCGGAGAAAAAATAAAAAGCCCGAAGACAACGGGTGTCTTCAGGCTGTAAGAGCGGACCTGTTTCCAACACCGTTCAAGGTCATTCGTTTTCGTTTGGCCAAAAAAGGGCAGAGCTCTCCCTTGGCAGCCGGCACGCGTTTTGCCCGGCCCGAAAACTACCTACCTCGAACAGCTTGGATCAACATCCGCTCACCTCTTTTTCTCATGGATGTGTTTATTATAAAGCGGATGAAGCTTGTGTGTATAGAGAATGGAGTAGATATTTGGAGCAGGGCTATTGCATTAGAATCGCCCATGGCCTTTCGGCCATCGCCAGGAATGAAAATACGGGGGCAGACGCGGTAGGTTCGTATAAAGGGAGTTAGCGGACAATGGGCAGAAAAACGGGGGAATGGATTTTTTAACGAATCTCAGCCATGCTATTTCGCTCATATGGCCCCTCCTCCGGTTGTAACGAATCTGAGGCTACCTATTCCGGTTCAAAGACACTGAAAGGAGCCTGAACGTAAGTAATAGCGTGGCTCAGATTCGTTACGTTGGCAAACAGCCACTTTTTCGCCGAATAAGCGCTGTGAGATTCGTTAAAACCGGCTTTGCTGGTTTCGAGGCTTCCATGCACCTCCAGCCTGGGGCAGGGATCCTGATAGTTCAGGATAGTGGAAGCACCTTTCCGTTATCTGCCTTTTTTGGTTGTCACCGTTTCAATAGCGGAAGGCTATTTCCGCTATTTGCCCCCGGTGCAAGCTCTTGGCGCTCACCGCTGTTAGAATCCCCCACGGCCTTGCGGCCAGCGCCATTAACGAAACTTCGGGGCAAACGACTCGAAATTTTTTTGTCATGCCTCTTGTATTTAATACGAAATCGTAGTAATCTGAAAGCAGATGGTGAATATGTAAGGGAGCTCCGGGAAAATGGATGAGTTGTTCGAGTTACTTGTGAAGCACGGTCTGAAGCCATTAACCCTGGTGCCGGAGTGGGAGGGGCTGGAGCAGAGGCTGAACCGTTCCGAGCTGGCGGCGGTGGTGATGCTGCATCATCATGGGGAGATGACCACCTCGGAGCTGGCCGCTTCCTTGGGGGTGCCGTTAAGCACCATGACCAGTCTGTCCAAACGGCTCACCACCAAAAAGCTGTTCCGGCGGCTGCAGTCGGAGCAGGATCAGCGGATTATTCTCCTCCGGCTGACGGAGGAGGGCACGGAGCTGGCCCAAGCAGCAAGGGAGCTGTTGAACCAGTCGCTGTCCCGCATCGGGGAGGCGCTGACCCAAGATGAGCTGCAGCAGCTTATCCGGCTGGTGCTGAAGGCAGCAAAGGCGCTGCAGACCGCAGACGGGAACGGGCATACGGCGCAGAAGCCCGCCCTCCGGCAGATTGAGATTGGTGAATGAAGCGAGGCTGTTACGATTCAGAGGCCGTTACGAAATCAGATGACGCCGTAAGGCGTTTATCCTTGGCATAATATTACGAAATCGTATTAATAGGAGGGCGTTATCATGCGGATTATTATTTATACCGGCAAGGGCGGCGTTGGCAAAACCAGTACGGCAGCAGCTACGGCGGTGCGGCTGGCTGCGGAGGGGCTGCGGACGCTGGTGGTGAGCACGGATGCGGCCCACAGCTTGTCGGATTCCTTCGACCTGCCCCTGGGCAGTGAACCTGTTATGGTCAGTGACCGGCTATGGGGCCAGGAAATCGACAGCCTCCGGGAAACGGAGAAGCACTGGGGCGCCGTGCAGGGCTGGCTCTCCAGGCTGATGACCTGGGCGGATCTGGATGACATCTCCTCGGAGGAAATGCTGGTTT
>JAEWAA010000289.1 GCA_023391955.1 Bacillota bacterium
CGGCGCTATTCATATTCCGTTGGGCGAACTGCCTTACCGGCATGAAGAAATACCCCAAGCCGATGAAGTCATCTTCGTATGCAGAAGCGGCAGCCGCAGCGGCAGGGCATGCGATTACCTGCGGCACCTGGGCTACCGCGGCCTTAAGAATATGGAGGGAGGCATGCTGGATTACGGGAATCCGTAACCTCACGCCTTCAGCATTTCCTCAATCCTGCGGGCCGCCTCCTCCGGTGACAGGCGGTCCGTATGGAGCTGAACGGGAGCAAAATCATAAGCATGGCGCCGGGCCTCCACCAGGGTATGCACCCGCTCCACCACATCCCCCTGCAATAACGGTCTGCCCTTATCGCCGCGGACCCGCTCCACAATCACCGATTCCTCCGCATTCATGGCCACAACAAGACCGCTCTCCAGCATAAGCCTGCGGTTCTCCTCCAAGAGAACGGCCCCTCCGCCTGTAGATACAACCTGATTCCGGCGCTGCAGCAGCTCCCGTAACGCTTCTGTTTCCCGTTGGCGAAAAAAAGCCTCTCCGTGCTCTTCGAACATCCGGCTGATGGTCATTCCCGCCTGCTCCTGGATAAAGGCATCCGTATCCGTGAAGGTCCAACCGAGACGATTGGCCAGAATCCGGCCTACGGTGGTTTTTCCGGTGCCCATAAAACCCACCAGCACAATATTCCGTTGCATGAGCTTCCCCTCCTCTCTTTAACCCGTGCTCATTCTCGGATTTTACCGCGAAAGAAAGGGAATAGGCAAGACAATCTTGACCGGGGATTTAATTATCCAACGGTTGATTCCATGGAACCCGGAACCAAACTTTCATTCCCTGCTCCGGAGCACTTTCCAAGTTTAATCCCTTTCCATACAATTGAATCAGCCTCCTGTTTGTGTTCAGTAAGCCGATTCCCCTTCTGCCCTGTCGCGAGGAATCCAGCAGGCGTTCCATCTCCCCGGCAGGCATACCTCTGCCGTTATCCCGGACCTCCAGCAGAACCCCATCCTCATCCTGGGTGATCCGTACATGGACGGTAAGCAGCTTGCGCCCGGTCATGCCGTGTTTGACAGCGTTTTCCACCAATGGCTGCAGGCTGAGAGGCGGCAGAAAAATATCCCCTTCCCCTTCCACGTTCATGTCGATATCCACAGACAAGCGCGACCCAAAGCGGGCCTGTTCAATATACAGATAAGCACGCACCAGCTCCAGCTCATGCTCCAGTGAAACAAGCTGCTCCATATTCAAAAAGTCAACGCTGATCCGCAAATAACTGATAAACGCTTCTCCCAGCTCCTGCATTTTTTCCTTGTTAATTTCGCTCAATGCCAAAAGCGAATTCAGCGTGTTATATAGGAAATGGGGTGAAATTTGCGCCTGCAGATAAGCAGCCTCCATCCGCAGCCCTTCCGATATGGAGCGTTTGAGCCTCGCGAGAGACCATAACCGGTATTTCAGCTCCAGAGCATCCACCGGTTTGACCAGGTAATCATTGGCCCCGGCCAAAAATCCGGTATAGATATCCTCCGGCTGGTTGCGGGCCGTAAGCAGGAGCAGCGGCAATTCGGATATGTCATACCGTTCACGTACAAGACGGGTCAATTCATAACCGGACATTTGGGGCATCATCACATCCACAATCAGGATGTCCCAAGGCTCCTTATCCAGCATCAAGAGCATGTCCTCCGGTTTCTGGACAGTGGTGATGCTGTAATCACTCGACGACAAGACGCTGGCCAGCACCTTCAGATTGATGGAGTCGTCATCCACTGCCAAAATTCGGACGGGCTTTTCAGAGAAAAGTGCCGGCGGATTGGGATAGATTCCTTGAACGGATATATCCGCCACAGGCCGGTGCTCCTGGTTCAACGGAGACTCTGCAGTGTCTGAGGATATGGCTGTGCCTTTTATGTTCAAGGCCGCCAGTGGCAGCGTAATCTGGAAGCTGCTCCCTACCCCGGGCTGGGACCGGACTGCCATTTCACCGCCGTGAAGCTCAATCAGCTGCTTGGTAATGGTGAGACCTAATCCGATCCCTCCCAGTTGGGCGCCTTCTTCGCCCTGCTCGTATTCCCGGAATATCCGCAGCTGCATCTCATCATCCATTCCTGTGCCGGTATCGGCGATTTCCACTGCCGCCATCCCCTTGCGGATGGAGGCGGAAACCCGGATTTCCCCTTCCTGTGTAAACTTAACGGCATTGTGCAGCAGGTTATACAAGCTTTGGGTAAGCCTTTTTTCATCTGCCCATACAGGCGGCAGCGATTCCGGCACATCCATTACAAAACGGACAGGCTTCCTCTCCAGATTATGCTTCAGCATATCCCAAACTCCCGAAACCACAGACAAGAGTGAAACAGGCTTCTGCTGGAGGGTGATCCGGTGATCCTGAAGGCGGGCCATATCCAGCAGATCATCAAGCAGGCTGGCCATCCTTTGGCCGATGACCCGCATCAGCTCCATATCCTCAAAGCTTCGGTGCTCCAGCTTATTCTTCTCCCGGGCTGTCACTGCCTGGGCAATGTTCATCATGCCATGGAGAGGATTGCGCAGCTCGTGGGAAGTTTGGGCAAGAAACCGGTCCTTTTCCTTGGAGGAGGCATTCAGCTGCCGGTTAAGCCGTTCATTTTCCGCAGCATTGTAAAAGTACTTCTTGAACCAGTAGCAGGAAAAGCCGATCATAGCCCCGATCAGGTTCACCGGATAATAGATGTGTTTGTCGGTATAGCTGTAGCTGATCAAGCTCCACACCACATTGGATACCAGACAGGACATGGAGAAAACCAGAAATACGGCATCCTTGTCATTACGCCAGACCGCGCGGAACAGCATCCCGCCGAACCAGACCACGGGCAGCACATACAGGCACATGTGGATACGGGCCTTTATAGAGTAGTGGACCAGCGCCATAGGTGCAGCCAGTATAAAAAGGGAATAGAGGCATACCAGCACCGTGTAAATCAAATGGACCTTGTTCCGCTCGGTTTTGCCAAGGAAGGTCCGACCCAACTGGATCATGAAGAAGGACATCCACATATAGGCCAGCAGCTTGATCTTCCACAGCCATGCATATGGAACCGCAACCAATTCCAGGATCACCACATCATCCGAGAGGACTACGGTCAGGGCCGCCATCAGCATCATAATGCCAAAGGTCCGGAGAGCCCGCTGTCTTCTGTCAAACAGGAAGAGGATAAATCCGTATAGACAATGAAGCAGCGCAATAAAAACTACGCCCAGCTGAAGGCCTACGGAAATGAACCGCTCCGAGGTAACGGCGCTCTGGGAGCCGAAGCGGATGGATTTCACAATGCCGCCGTTCAGGGAATCGTCAAAATTGGCGTATCGGATAATGAGTTCGATGGTATCGCTGCCCTCTGCCGATGCTGCACTCATATACGTGGCGGCACTGGGTATATAGCTGCCCTGGTTGGTGCCCGGCCGTCCCGCCTCCGCCACCACTTTCCCGTTTATCTCCAGTGTGGAGGAAGTCCGGACATCCGCAACCCAGATGCCATACGACAGGTCCACGGTTGGATCGACCCGGATGAGCAATCGGTAGGTTCCGTAGCCGAAGGAATTCGGTCCCTCCTTTACCTCAAGAGGATACTCCCCCTCTACCGGAACCTCCAACAGCATACGGTCCTGATGACGGCCATCGGCAATATCCTTTTGGGTCAAGAGCTGCCCGGGGTAAAACTCCCACTCTCCGTCCAAGGTGATGGAGGGCGAATGGGAGAAATCCCAGCCGCTTAGATCCACCGTGCCCCCTGCCGCCTTGGGATGCTTCGGAACATGCAATTCGGCGGTCCATACCCACCGGATGCCCTGCATCAGGCAGACAAACAGCAAGATAAGAGCCAAATATTTCGGCAAATGCCAGTTCATTTTTAGGTGAAAGTTCGCTAATTTGTCCATAGGGAAATTATAGCATAAAGGCCCAGATTAACCCTAGTCTACATTTATAAGTTTATCAATTTGACTGGCAATTTGGGCGAATTCCCGGGAGACTGCCTGAAAGGAATGGACGAGAGGCTGCAGGTCCTCCGGTTTGGCAATGCACTTATTTTTTTGGCGGACGGGCTTTTGAAGCCGGATCGGCCGGTCTTCCGGAATGGTATACAACTCTTCAGCAGGAGAGGCAACGGGAGGAAACTTCTCAAAACCTTCCTGCTCCAGCAGGCTGAGAATGGTTTTGAGGCTGTACCGGTTATTACGGAGTGTGCGGACCCGACGTAAAAGCTTTAACGCTCCGGCTTCGTACATCACTGCATCTCCCTGACGCACCGTAGGGATGAATTCGGAAAAGTAGTGGATCCAGCGTTTTACAGTCGTTGGCGATACCCTCAACGCTTTAATGACCTCCAACTGGTTGTAAAGCTTTCCCATACCCTCTCTCCTTTAAAATTTATTTTTTGAGATTTCTTTTACGCCTAAAGTAATCTGGTGTCATCTACAGTAAAGGATACTCGCATTCTAATCAAAAAATGAGAAAAATTACCCATCAAAAAATATGCAGACCACTGCCGTCCGCTTTTTCATTTCGGATTTGTTCAAACTGTTATCAGATGGAATCGTTACAATTTTCTTACGATACATCCTAAGATAAGGAGTTGAAATTATGGGCAGAGTCAAATCCGTCTCGCCGCGAAAATGTTTGAAAAAAACTGTGAAGGCAAGCATTATGCCAAAGGATATTGCAAGGAGCATTACCGTCAAAATTGGTATCTGGAAAAGGTTAATGGCGGTTTTGCTTTATCGTCCGTTTCATCCAGTTCATCCAGTCCGTCCATTTCATCCCCTTCGTCCTGAATGTCCGGTCCATCTGATC
>JAEWAA010000481.1 GCA_023391955.1 Bacillota bacterium
ATCTGCCCCCCCCTTCCATCATCCCCCACACATTTAACCATGATGATGTAAATTCCTCCACAAAAAAACGGCCCCATCCATACCCGGAGCCGCCTTACCCTCATACCTCCATATTTCCTGCTTTTACCTACATATATTTGCCCACCTAAACATTCTATTCTTCCCCCCGGCTGTACATATGCTGGCTCTGCAGCCGGACCAGCACCTTGCCGAAGCGCCCTCCTTGGCGGATGGTCACTTCCCCGTCTGGATATTTCCGGGCCAGATGCTCGGCTACAATACTGCGTACCCGCTCATCTGCGTCAATCCCGGACACCTTCAGCATGGAGATGGCTTCCTCAAAGGCTGCCGAATGGGTCAGCACCGTGGTTTTGAGTTCACGGGTCACCAGTGACTGGAAGGCATACCCCTTCAACAGCAGCAATTGAGTCAGGTAGGCCATTTCCATATTGCCGGGTTTACCGGGCCGGTCGGTAACCAGGGGCCACAGCTCATCCAACAGACTGTGTTCGGGGGAACCCACCATCGTGCTCATATAACAAAATTGTCTGGCGCAGCTAAGCACCCGCTCCACGGCCTCCCAATCGGTCAGCACCGGGCACATGGACACAAACACAAGGTCAAACGCCTTCTCCCAGCCCTTAGCGGCAAGGTCGATGTCCTCGAAGGGTTCGGCAGCAATGCCGACCGTACCGGCGGCTGTAAGCTCCGCCACATTTTCCTCCAATAACCGGACCAGCGGCAGGGAAGGCTCCAGCGCTGTCACTTGGGCCCCCTCCCGGGCAAACGGCACCGTAAAACCGCCGGAGGCAGCACCGATGTCCAGTATGGCGGCCCCGTTCAGCACCACTCCCTGATCCTCCAGCCAAGAAATGATCCGTCTGGCCCTGCGCCTGCCCTCCTCGCTGAATACCTCTTTGTTAAAGGACTCCGCCTTTTTGTCAAAGGCATGCACAGGGTCGATTCCCGCCTTCCTCATTCTGTTCACCGCAGTGAACGGGTCCGCTTTCCATGCTTTTTCCCACACGGATGTATCCATAAGCACCTTCATGTATCCCAACTCCTTATTTATAATGGTACAGATTCCTTCCGGGACACTGTCTCCCGCACCGGCTTATACAGCTTTAGCAGTATAACGGCCACCGCTGCACCGATCACCAGGTCGGTCAATGGCTGGGCCAGCCACAGCCCTTTGGTGCCCATCAGGGGCGGCAGCAAAAGCGTGAGCGGCATTAAGATCAGGCACTGCTTGGAAATCACCAGCACAAGGGCTGTTTTGGGCTTACCCGTCACCATCAGAAATCCGCTTCCGATCAAGAAGAGAGGCGCCAAGAACACAACAAAGGAGTAAAGCCGCAAGCCCTCCGCCGCCACTTCAATCAATTGCGGGTCGGGGCTGAACAGCTGGGCCCAAAACCCGGGGAACCCTTGCAGAAATCCAAAACCCATCAGCATGGCGGCACTGCTGTACACCACGGACAGCGCCAGAGTTTGGAACGCTCTGGTTTGATTGCCTCTGGAATAATTGAAGCCGGCAATGGTCTGGGTTGCCTGGGAAAATCCGTTCACAATCATCATGGCCATGTAGATCACTGAAGTAATAGCGGCCATTGATGCGATGTAGGCCTCACCTCCATAACGGGCTAATGAATAATTGCTCACCGCCTGCGAAATACTGATGGACATTTGGTTCATAAACGGCACCATCCCGATCAGGAGCATCGGCTTCAAAACCGGAGGCGTTAAGGCAAAGTGACGGCGGGCTAACAGAAGCACCGATTTCCCTTTGGCAAAATAAAAAGCTCCTGCTCCTGCCATCACCAGCTGGGACAACACCGTTGCCATGGCCGCACCTTTGATCCCGAATTGGAGCAGGTTAATGAACAGCACATCCAGTCCAATATTCAACAGACACCCCGCTGCCGTAATCACCGCAGAGAAACGGGGATTTCCACTGGCACGGATCAGATTGGGTAAAACAAAGCTTTGCAGCTGAAAAACAGCCCCCCACATGAGAATGTCCATATAGTCCTTGGCATAAGACAACCCTTCACCACGGATGCCAAGCCACCGGAAAAGCGGGTCCTGGAACAGCGTGTACATCAGGCTCAGCACAAGTCCCACCAGAACGGATAATAGAAGAGCATGCCCGGCCAAAGCCTCCGCCTCCGCTTTTTTCCCCTGGCCTAAACGGATGGATATGCTGGAGCTGGCGCCCACCGCGATCCATGCGGCAATGGAGAACAAGAAGGTCGTGACCGGTGCTGTCAAGCCGATGGCTGTCAGGGCAAGCGCCCCTACCCCCGGAATATGGCCGATAAAAATCCGGTTCACAATGGTATACATGGACGAAATGACCAAGCTGATGATGCTGGGGACAGCGTAATGCAGAATTAACTTGTTGATCGGCCAGGCTCCAAGCTCATCCGCTTTATTCATCTCCGGTATGGTTACTCCTTTTTATAGAGATTTCATGGATACACAATATCTATGATTAGTCCAAAAAATAACGCTTCTTCATCCATGAAGTGAAAAAGAAGCGGTTTTGATCAGTTCGGATATCTTTTGGCTGCGCAGATAAACCTCCATTTCCTCCTCCGCGGCTACCATAACCCTTTGCACAAGGCATTCCGGACCATGATTGAGGCCGCAATCGAACAAGGAGGCCGTACCTTCGATAGCATGGATAATATCCAGGAACGAAATATTCTCCCAATTGCGCTTCAGCCGGTACCCGCCGTTGGCGCCGGAGGCGGATTCGACCATGCCCGCCTTGACCAGCTTGGTCAGGATTTTGGACAGGTACGTGGGTGAAACCCCCTGGTGCTCGGCCAGCTGCTGGACTCCGATATGCTTGCCATCCCTGGCTGCGCTGCCCATAAACAGCATAATATGCAGCGCATAGTCCGTTGCTTTGGAGAACTTCATTGATCATTCACCACCTTTTATTACAGACTTTATGTATCTATAATAACCTCGATGAATGGGAGTGTCAAGCTCAAGCAGTTTATGGCCTTTTCCCCCAAAAAAGAAACCTGGCCAAGCTAGTTTCCGTAAACTATAGAAAAGACCTACTTTCTGGATACAGGAGGTGTAACATGTACTTTTTATTCTGGTTGTTTATCCTGATTGCCGGTGTCCTTCTGCTCCACAAAAGCCGGGAACAGGATGAGGAATTCCTGGTCCTCAAGCTGCTGGGATATTTCTTTCTGGGAAGCTTTACCTTTCGCTTAAACGGCCTTGTCCTGCCCTTGGGATTCATCATTACGCTGTTGATGCGGCCCAATTCCAACCGCAGCATCAAACGCGGCGCCGCCATTTTCGGTCTGGTTATGATGATTCTGGGTCTTCTGGTTAGATGAAGAAGGGGCAGGTGCGCAAGCTCCCTTCCCCTTTTTTTATGGGACAGCCCTCATCTGCCCGTCTGGCTGATGCTGAAGTCATCAAAGGACAATCCGGTGCTGCCCCGGGATAATAAGCCGACACGGCCGTTTAGGAAGGTGGCATCCTCCGCCTGCAGCTTCAGCTCCCCATTCACATAGAAGGAGTAGGCACTGCCGCGTTTTTGTACGGAGAGGGTATACCAGGTGTTGGTGGAATATCCGTATCCTTTCGCCTGTGCCACCACCGTACCGGTATTCGCCTGATTAACCGACTTCCAGAAGCCAAGCCCCGCATACTGCTTGTCCCATTCCAAACAATAGAAGTTGGCGCCGTCCTGCTGCCCGAATACGAGACCGATGCCGTCATCGTCCGTTGCCTTCACCTTCACGGATAAATCCCAATCCCCTTCATACTCCCGGTCCAGGATCAGCTGGGTGCCCCGCTCATAAGGATACGACACTCCCTTGTCCACAGGTCCGTACAGATTGGAGAGCTGATTCAGCTTCCCGCCGGAAATGGACCAGCTGGAGGGACCGGAGGTGTCTCCCAGGTCATATACCGTATACTGGCTCAACGTGTTTTCCGAAAAATCATCCGTATATCCCAAGGATTCCGTCAAGCCAGCAGTGACACTCCCTGTGACCGCCGCGCTATTGATGTCGTTGATGTCAACCGTTGGATAAGCCGGGGCCGGAAGCGTCTCATTGCCGTACCGGATGGTGTATGTCGGGTAAGGATTGGCGGACCCTTGCGCGGAATTGTCCGCCAGGAACACCAGCTTGCCATTGGCGATGACCCTGGGTACCTCCACGTTACCCTGGTATACTCTCAGATCGTCATAATCGTTTTGCGCCCCGATGAAACGGGTTAAGGGCACTTCAATCCGTTCTTTCCGGACCTTAGCCGTGAGTGCCACCCGGTAAGCAGGGTATTTCTCCAGGAAGTTATTATAGTAATAGATGATATCCCCTTCGTATGCGGTGATGCCCTCCTCCTCCAGATTGCGTTCACCGGATAGTTTGCCCAGATAATCCACTCCGGTAATATTGCCTGCTGCATCCTCCTTGATCTTGATCTCATACACCCCGCTGCCATTGGGATTCCGGGTCACAAACCATCTGCCGTTCACATTCTTGATCCCCTGGTTCAGCATAAACGGAAGCTCGTTAACCGAAGTAGTAGCATATTGGACATGACGGGGCCGTAGGGTTCCCGGATTCGTGCAGTCGTTAATGTTGGTTTTGAACACATGGGTGGTGGGGGTCACGCTTGTGCTGTACGACCATTCAATGGAATACATCCAGTCTCCGACGATATCCCCTCCGGAAATTTCCTGTACGGTATTGAAGGGTTGGCCGTCCTGGGCCACAGGCCAGCCTGAAGCGGAGCTTGCCACAACCATCGCCCCTTCAATGCGCAGCAGCTTGGCGGCATAATCAATTCTGCACTTGTAGAGAACCTCATCCTTGTATTTCGGATTGCTGTCTCCCCACGACTCATGAATGAAGACATACGGAACCCCGCCGATCTCCTTGTACGAAATGCCGGACGTGTGGGTAAAGCTCGTTTTGGGATACACATCGCCGTTGGAGCCGGGAATGGCTCCGCTCCGGTCGTCCCGGAACAGAAAGTCCGATTCATATTCCAGCTTGCCGTTTACCACCTTGGAGCTTTTGATGGTTCTGCCGTTTAATACCGTGAAGAATCTTCCCACCGGTGCAGTCCCCACTGTCGGCACATATTCCACATCCTGAATGCCGCTGGTGTACCCGAAGGGGGTTACCACCTTCCTTCCCGTGGCGAGGTTGGAGACTGTCAAATCATCAATGGCTAGCGTTTTACTGGAGGCAAAGCTGCTCTCTGCCTTCACTGAAGAAGGTGAAGCCATCACCTGTGCCACCAGCATCACAAACATGGTGAAGCAAACTGCCCATTTCCTCATCCCTTCCACTCCTTCATCCTGTAGGGTAGCTTCGCACAAGAAAACGCAAAAAAACCTGCGCTCACGCCCTGGAAGACATCAAAGAATGTCTTCTCAAAACGTAACGGCAGGTATTCTCAGCGTCTCCACCCGAAGCCCGTATATCGTTTTTTTCATTTCCTATTGTAGCATTGCTTTTCTAGATATTGGGTTAAGTTCCTGTTAAGAATTCAGATGTGAAATATATTCAAAAGCGGTGACTCCGTATACACTCTTAAAATGTCTGTTAAAATGGGACAGATCAACAAACCCGCAGGCAGCAACGGCAGAATATACATCCCGGTTTTTCTCGATCAGCAGCTTGGCACGTTCAATTTTGCAGTTAAGAAAGTATTGGTAGGGTGAAATCCCCGTATGAGTTTTGAATAGCCGGATGAATTGAAATTTGGACAGATGCAGCTCCCTGCTTATCTCATCCAGCTTAAGGACATGCTCCAGATTGGCGTGAAGCATGTCTTTTGCTTTTTTTATGACCACGGCATCTTTCCTGGCTCCCGCAGAAGAACCGGTGTGGACAAGACTGTCCGCCAGAGCGAAGAATAACTCCGTGCATAACGCCTCATCCTTCCCTCCCAGTATAGCTTGGGAAAGACCCAGGACCTGCTGCCCAAGCCTGTAATCGTACACAATCGGGGTTGAAAAGCGCACAATCTCCTTCTTCTCCAGCACCTCCAAAAACAAGGAAGGATCCATGTACAGCATCACATAATCAAGCCCCTCCTTATCGTGGGCCATTCCATCATGTGCCTGTTCAGGATTAAACAGCATAACACCATATTGATGTGACAATTGCAGGCTGCCGTCCAAGTGATAGTGTTGGATACCGCGCAGGGTAACGCCTATGGCATATTCCTGATGCGTATGCTTTTTATACTTGAATTCAGTCATCGTTGCAGACAGCGCAGTGATGCCTGCCGATTGTTTATAGAGAAACTTCTCCATCCCTGCACCTCTATCCCAGCTTCGAGCTACTTCCAGACCATGATAACAGCATACACCAATAATCCAGCCATGGCGATATTCACGACTTGATTGTGCTTTTGCAGAAACACCCGGAAGATAGTCCCGAAAAGCACCCATGTGATAAAAGCCATAAATCCTATACCAGTAATGGCCAAGATACTTATGGTCACCGCCGGTACAGTATGATAATAAGGCAAAATAAAGGCGGGAATCACCGTTAAGGTAAACAGGACGACCTTGGGATTTAAAAACTGCATAAGAAAGCCTGAGATAAAGGTAGCCGCCTGAACCTCAGTCGGGTTTGATGTATGTTTCCGGAACATCAGGTATGCCAGATAGAGCATATACATGCTGCCAACAACCTGCATGGTGAGGAGTATTTTCGGCAGAATCGTGACCAGCACCGTATTCAAAGCGGCAGAAACCGCAAGCAGCAGCCCGAAACCGGCCGTCGCACCATATGAATAGTTCATCGCTTTTTTGGCTCCGGATTGATTCACGATGGACAAGATCACGATATTCGTTGGCCCCGGTGTAAACGTAGCGATTGTACAGTAAATCAAAAAAGATGCAATATCCATGAGAATCCCCCTTACACGCTCTTCTCATAGCCTACATCTTCAGTGAAAAACCATATAGTATATTATTGCAGCTGTGCATCATAAAAGGGTTTAATTCCGTCCGGTCTGCTCCAAACTCCATTCCCATAATCGTGCGGCTTCCTCTTCATTCCTCGCCCGCGGCGCCAATTCCTGGATCTCACGCCGGTAAAAGTATTGCCCGCTTACGCTGCCCAGCTCCGGCGCCGTGGCCAGATAAATAGCAGTGTCTGCGCCTTGTTCGGGAGTCAGGAAAACATGGGACAACAGCTTTAGGAGGGTGCGGCCAAAACCCGTTTCCCGGTTCACACCGATGCTGGTTCCTACCGCACCCGGATGCAGACAGTTCACGGTTACACTTGTGCCCTGCAGACGGGCTGCCAGCTCACGGGTGAAAAGGATATTTGCCAGCTTGGAGCGGGCATATGCTTTGCCCGGGTTGAAGCCGCGGGACAGGGTATGATCGTCCAGATAGAGCTTGCCGATTTTGTAGGCGCCGGAGGCTACTACGACAATCCGGCCTTGTTCCGCCGCTTTCAGGTTATCCAGCAGCAAGCGGGTGAGCAGGAAATGCCCCAGATGATTCACGCCCAAGTCCCGTTCATAACCATCGGCGGTAAGCTCGCGTTTAACGGTAACCACACCGGCATTATTCATCAACACATCCAGCACCGGATAGGCGGCTTTGAACGCTTCTGCAAAAGCACGGATGCTTGCAAACGAGCCCAAGTCGCAGAGCATCAGGTGAATCTGCTCCGAGCCGCTCCTGCGTTTGGCCTCCGCCAGCGCTTCCTCCCCCCGTTGGCGGCTCCGGCAGGCCATGATGACTGTCGCTCCTCTACGGGCCATTTCGACTGTGGCCGCCAGTCCCATTCCCGAATTGGCGCCGGTGATCAGGACATATTTTCCTATCATGGACAACTTCCTCCCTCTGGACAAGTCCGGTTCCCTGACAGCTGCTTATTGGCGGCAGGCGGCGAATAACCCGACCTCCTTGGTAATATGGATAGCGCCTTCCTTCTGAATGGATTCATTTAACAGAAGCTCCAGTTTGGACAACCGGATATCCGTTAAATTCTCCCGGCCTCCTGGGGTGGTCCGGATGTAATCGATCAGCGGCTGCGCATCCGTTACCCGCAGGGCATCCTCATATTGCTTGATCTGAATTTCTGTGAACCCTGCCGCAACCAGCTGAGCCGCCCCATTCTCCAAACCAAACTCGCAGGCGAAATCCTGGCGTCCGAAATCATAGTTCGGATTCACCTGGCTCAAAAAATCCTTAACCTCTATCATATGCCGGCTGCCCATGGTGGATGCGAACAGCATCCCGCCGGGCTTCAGCACACGCCGGATTTCCATCAGGGCCTGGTGACGTTCGCTGACATGGTAGAGCATATGATTGGCCAAGACCGTATCGAAGCTTGCATCGGGAAACGGGATGGAACGGGCGTCTGCCGGGGAGAAGCAGAATCTGTCAGCAGGAACGCAAGTCCTCAGCCCTTCCTTGGCATCGTGGAGCATTCCCTCGGACAGATCCGTCAAGGTAACATTCCAGCCGCCCGGTATCCGGTCCGCATTCCGCTGCCACAAGGTTCCGTCCCCACACCCCAGCTCAAGAATCATACTCTGCTCCGGGATGGCCAATTGATCGAACAGCCACTGATGCCACGTGTGGGGATTTATACTGAAGCCGTCATGGAGGTGGATTCTTGTCTGCAGGTTAAACGCACTTTCATACTCCTGATTCACCACCCGGATAATCGACGCGAACAGCTCCCAGCCGGGACTGCTTTCGTCTTGTCCGGCCGGAGCCTCGGGATTTCCAGCGTGCTCCAGGCTTTCCAGAAGTGAAAGGGTTTCCTTCACCGTTTTTTGGACCAGGCGGAGATGCTCCATTTTCTGGCCGATAATCGTGCTCTGCACTCGCAGGGATTCCTTCAAATCCTCCTCATGCCCGTCACGCTGGACGATGCTTCGGATCTCATCAATGGACATGCCGATATACTTCAGCGTCATAATCCGCTGCAGCCGGGCCAAATCCTGCTTGGTGTAGTACCGGTGCCCCGAGCTGGTCCGGTAGCTGGGATTTAATAATCCTACCTTATCATAAAACTGCACCGTGCGTTTGGTTACGCCCGCCTTATCCGCAAACTGTCCCGCCGTCATCCAATCCTCTTGCAGCTGCACTCTGTCTGCCCCCCGTTCGCTACTCTCTTTTACCCGCTAAAGCCATATGTCCCTGGAAATCCTCCGGAAGCTCAGGCACAAATCCGAAATGACAGGCGATAATCTGCACAATCCGCTTCGACGCCAGCCCGTCGCCAAAAGGATTCACCGTACTGGACATGGAGCGATAAAAATCCGAATCCGTCAAAAGCCGGCTGGTAACCTCATGAATGGCCTCTTCCTCCGTCCCGGCCAAATAAACTGCATGGGCGGCAACCGCTTCCGGCCGCTCCGTGGTATCCCGCATAAGAACAAGGGGCTTATGGAACACAGGTGTTTCCTCCTGAAGACCGCCGGAATCGCTCATCACCAGGAAGGAACGGGCCAGCAGATTGATCATATCCGGATATTCCATGGGATCCAGCAGATGGATCCGCTCATGACCCCATAACATTCCGAAAGCCGCTTCCCGGACAGCGGGACTAAGATGAACGGGATAAATAACAGACACATCGGGATGTTCATCGGCAATCCGCCGGATGGCGCGGAACATCTGGTGCATAGGAGCCCCATAGTTC
>JAEWAA010000628.1 GCA_023391955.1 Bacillota bacterium
CGGATATCCCGGGTCATGCCGCTGAAGCCGAATTCCCCGCGTTTCATTCCCACCAATAGACGCTCCAGCCGCGGGTCCAGGTACCGGTTATCCGCCTTCACCAACTTCCATTGATCCAGCACTGTAAGCTTGTCACCGCTGGCAGCAATCCTCCCGTTATGGATAACCGTGATGTAATCCGCCACCTTCTCAATATCCGACGTGATGTGGGAGGAAAAAAAGATGGAGGCCCGTTCGTCCTGAATGATCTCCCGGAACACGTCCAGCAGCTCGCTGCGGATCACCGGGTCCAGACCGGAGGTAGGTTCGTCGAGAATCAGCAGCTCCGGATGATGAGCCATGGCCAACGCGAGGGACAGCTTCACCTTCATCCCCCGGGACAGCTCCTTGATCTTCTTCTTAGGGTCCACCTGGAACCGTTTCAGCAGCTTGCGGAATAGAGCCTCATCCCACTTGCGGTAAAAGCCCCCGACAAACTTTCCTGTCCACTCCACTGTCATATCTTCATAAAAAGCAGGCTCCTCGCTTACATAGCCGATACGCTCCTTCATCTCTAAGGGCATCTTGCTTCCGGCTTGGCCGAACCATTCCATTTCTCCGGAATCAGCCCGGATGATATCGGTCATACATTTGATGGTGGTGCTTTTGCCCGCTCCGTTCCTTCCCACAAACCCCATAATATAACCACGTGGAATATCCAACGATACCCGGTCCAGGGTGAAGGCTGGATACTGCTTGGTGACATCCTTCATTCTCAGAATCATCTCTTCCATCTGCACCATTCCTCCTTATTCAAAACACAACCTTGATTATCCGCAAGGCAGCTCAGATTAATCCATTTCCATCAACAGCCGGAAAATCCGGAGAATTTCCTCTTCATCCATCCCCAATTCACGGCAGCCGGCAATTCCCTTCTCGAAGGACTGCTGGACCGTCTTCAGCTTCGTCTCCCGGACGAACTCCGCTCCCGCTTCTGCTACATAGGAGCCCACGCCCTGCTTGGTGGCAATATATCCTTCCGCCTCCAAATCCTCATAAGCCTTCTTCACCGTAATCACGCTGATCTCCAGTTCACGGGCCAATGCGCGAATGGAAGGCAGCATCATCCCCGAGGGCAGCACACCCTCCAAAATCTGCTCCACCACCTGCTTCTTGATTTGCTCGTACAAGGGAGCCGGATCACTATTGGATAAAACAATGTACAACGAAGCCACCTCGTATCCGTGCATACTGTGTATGTTAATATATGTACAGTATATGCGTGTTTATATACAGTGTCAATGCTTATTCCTGCCAAATCGATATCCTCTGTCCCGCCGCAAAAAATGGCCCAACCCTTTCCTATTGTTTACGCTTTATGTTATAATGGTCTTCGCGCGTTCCCGTAGCTCAGCAGGATAGAGCGACAGTTTCCTAAACTGCAGGTCGGAGGTTCGAATCCTCTCGGGGACGTTCCTTATTTCAATAATCTTGATTAACGATACAGAAAAACCGGAGAAACCCAGACTCATCAGGGTTTTCCGGTTTTTTATTTGTGATAAGACGTCCGTTTGAAGTCCTTTACCCGGTTTAGGAGGCCACCCTGCCATCCACCGTCTGCTTAAATTGAGCTTCATACAAAGCGTGGTACAAGCCGCTTCCGGCAAGCAGCTCCTCGTGTGTGCCGGATTCCGCCACTCTGCCTCCATCAAGAACATAGATGACATCGGCATGCTCGATGGTAGAAAGCCGATGGGCGATCACGACTGTTGTCCGGTGCTGCATAAGCCGTACCAGAGCATCCTGCACCTGCTGCTCGGATTCGGAATCCAGTGCGGAGGTTGCTTCATCCAATAGCAGGATCGGAGAATTCTTCAGGAACGCTCTGGCGATTGCGATTCGCTGCTTCTGTCCGCCGGACAGCCTGCTTCCCCTCTCGCCGACTATGGTGTCATAACCCTGCGGCTGCTGCATAATGAAGTCATGTGCGAAAGCAGCCTTCGCGGCCTCGATGATCTGATCCTGCGCCGCATCCACGCTGCCATACCGGATATTATCACCAATGGTTCCATTAAATACGTAAGCATCCTGCGGCACATAAGAAATGAGGCTGCGATGCTCCTCCAGGCTTCGCTGGCCAAGGGAACGGCCCGCTATGGAAATCATGCCCTCCGACGGCGGATAAAAGCCGAGCAGCAGCTTCATCGCCGTGCTTTTCCCGCTGCCGCTGGAACCTACCAGCGCGACGGTTTGCCCTTTGGCAGCAGCCAGCGACAGCCTATCCAGCACCGGCCCCCGCTCTCCGTAGCCAAACGACACTCCCCGCATCTCAATATACGGATCGTCCGCAGAAGCATCCGTCATCGGATACAGCTACGGCTCCTCAGGCTTAACAAGGAACTGGAAGATGCGCACCGCACCGGCCAAGCTGTCCTGAGCCTCGGGTATGTTATAACCGACCTGCAGGAAGGATTGATTGAGCCGCCGCTGAATATTCATGAGCGCGAACAGCGTACCGAAGGAGGTCCACCCCCGCGATACCATATAAGCCCCAATAAACATCAAACCGAGATTATTCACCAGGCCTAGCAGCGTGTTCACGGAGGAAAGTGCGGCGCTTAGCCGTTTCCGCTGTATATTCAGCCGGCTATTCTCTGCATTGCTGCCGGCAAAGCCGCGGTGAATAGCAGGACCGATCTTGAACAGCTTAATCACATGAATGCCGGCAAGCAGATTAAGCAGATGCTCCGTCATTTCCCGCAGGGATTGTTGAATATCACCGCTTAAGCGCCGGATGGGCTTGGAGAACTTCGTATTTACATACAAGGATAAGCTGTTTATGGCAAGCAGCACCGAAGAAATACGCCAGTCCAAGATAAACATGGGAAAAACAGCAAGCAGGCCAAACACAATAGGGCTTATCAGACGCTGCAATCTGCCTGTATAGAGGGAGGCCATCAACCCGGCGTCATTCAGAATTTTGGAGACGAGGCTTCCGCTGTGATGCTTCTCAAAATAACTCACCGGCAGCTTGCCCCTATGCTCAAACACCGCCTTCTGCACATCGGCCAAGCCTTGTTTGGCGCAGCGGTTATACATAAATTGAAATATCGGAATCAGGATAAGCATTGCCGCAACAGCGGCGGCAAACATCATAAGTCCTTGCCCCAACAGCAGCATATCCCGCTGAACGGAAGCATCAATGATGTATTTGATCATGATCGATTCAGCCAGCGATGCAGCAGCATTAACCACCGCCAATCCGAATATTCCGGACAAAAAACTCCATATGCGCGGTTTCATAAAATACATGGCCCGAATTAACTCTCTTATAAACCCGATCATGCTACGCCTCCGGTTCTCCATGCCTGTGTCTCATCCGTATGCCCCATCTGCTTGGCATATAGCTTCAAGTAAAACCCTCCGCGGGCCAGCAGGTCCTCATGTGTGCCCTGCTCCACAATTGACCCCTCATGCATGACGATGATTTCATCGGCATTTTTAATTGTGCTTAAACGGTGGGCAATCATGATAACCGTCCGTCCTTCCATAAACCGCTCCAGCGCATCCTGTACGAGGGCCTCCGATTGAACGTCAAGCGCCGATGTGGGCTCATCCAATAGCAGAATCGGAGCATTCTTCAAAATGCCTCTGGCGATGGTCAGCCGCTGCTTTTGGCCGCCGGACAGCAGAACGCCCCGCTCCCCGATGGGTGTGCCGTAGCCTAGCGGCAGGTCCATAATGAATGCATGGGCATTGGCCATTTGCGCTGCCTCCACAATTTCCTCCATGGCGGCGCCAGGCTTGCCGTAAGCAATATTGTCCGCTACCGTCCCGGGGAATAAAAACGCGTCCTGCGACACAAGGGACAGCTGCTCCCGTGCCGCCTCCAGGCACCAATGCTTTAGATCTTCACCATACAGGCTGATACTGCCTGAGTGCGGCTCATGAAAGCCGCACATTAATTGAAGCATGGTGCTCTTACCGCTGCCAGAGCCGCCGACAAACGCTACTTTTTTGCCCGCCTCCACGCGGAAGCTCACTCCCTGCAAAATTCGCCTGTCCTCGTTGTAGCCGAAGAACACGTCATCAAAAGCAATAACGTCACTTCCAGCTTTAGTTGGCGTCTTCGTCCGAAAGCTGCTGTGTCCCTCTTCCTCCCCCTGTACTGCCAGCAATTCACCGATCCGCTGCGCCGAAACAGAAGCGCCGTAAAAATCGCCGATTGCAGATTGCACCATTGTCAATGGATTCACCAAATAGTTCAGGAGGAAAATAAAAGCCAGCAGGCTTCCTGTGGTCAGCTCGCCTGCAAAGGTAAGAAAACCGCCGTACACGGAGCAGCTTACAAGCGGAATCCAGCGAACCACGGAAAAAAGCGGGATAAGATAGGAATAACGCTTCTGCCGGAGCACCGAGTATTTCAGGGCCATGTCGGAGCCTACGTCAAACCTTCGCTTCAGCTGCTCCTGCAGCCGGTATACTTTCTCGATATAGATGCCGCCGGTGGCATCCTGCGCAACCTCAGCCATCAGCTCCTTTCCTTCCTGTTCTCCTTTGTTGTAGGAGCCGATAGGCTTACTTAAGAACGCAACAAGGTAGATGGTCAGCGGGATTGAAGCAACTGCAGTAACAGACAGCTTCCAATTCAGAGAGGTTAAGTAACCGAAGGTTGCCAGAAACACAATGGTCTGATACAAGCAGTTTGGCAGCACATCCTGCATAAAGGTCTGTACCGTATTAACATCGCTGGTCAGCCTTGTCACGATCCGGCCGGACTGGCCGTCCAGATCGGCTATTCGCATATGCTCCAAGCGGCTTGAAACTGCATCCCGGACATCCCGCGCAAGGGAGAAGCCGAAACGCCCCGAGTAGAAGCTGGAATAATACTTGGCGAGCACTGCCGCTGCAACCAGGAGAATTACAGAAAGAATCGTTTGGCTGCCCCACAGCCAGGCCCCGTTCATGGTTGAATCCGTTAAATATTGGATGGCATAGCCGGCAAGCACATCGGTGCCTGCGCTTACGAGGGAAGCTGCAATGCTGATTGTCATCCACAGCTTATACCGCCCTGCATAAGGCGCAATGACGCGAAATGATCCCCACTGAATGGGTTTTTTAGTCCTCATAGTGTAACCTCGTTCTTTAGGAAAGTTGTTCAAATTATACCAAGCCGTTTTTTGCAAATCCATTTTATTTTTTACTATAATGGAACTTTATTCTTCCCTTGTTCAATACAAAGACGGTGTTGAATAGGCGGTTATGATTCAACAAATTCTAATTGACATTGGCTGCTTTTTTGGTATAATAGTCTTTGTCGCTGTCCCGGGGTTGTCCCGGTGCAACATTGACGAGACGTGGCTCAGCTTGGTAGAGCGCTTGCTTCGGGAGCAAGAGGTCGCAGGTTCAAATCCTGTCGTCTCGATACTGGAAATGCTTAGAGCCGTAAGGGTTAACGCCCTTACGGCTCTTTTGTTTTACGCATTATTCGAATAAAAAAAGGAGCTCCCATCCTAGAAGCTCCCTTTGCTTATTTATGAGGTTCCCGGCCCTCCACGTACAAGGAGGAAACCATCGGGTCAATAGATATTCCGTTCCAGCGGTTATGGAGAATACCCGCGTCTGCGGGAGTCACATTCCGGTATCGTCCCTGCATGCCCTCGATCACGATGCCGCCATCGCCGGTTATGGTCACAACCCCATGCAGGCCCTCGTTGTAGAGAATGAGATCCTTTAACCCCGGGTACCGGTCATGCACATCCTGGGGATAGGGGTACAGCTCCTTCATCCCGTGCCAGATATAGGACATGGCATTCAGCGTATAGTACCAGATGCCGCCCACTTCCACAGCATGATGGCCATGATCATGCCCATTCATACAGAGCAACACCTTACCGTTTGCGGTTCCTCTCTCCAGAACAGCCCGGACCTCCTCCCGGTTGGCGACTCCTCTTCGGGCAAAGCTGTTCACCAGACTATGATGGGAGAAAACGATGGCGTCACCGGTCCAGCTTTGCAGCTCTTTTTCCAGCCAAACGAGCTGCTCTGGAGGAAGATAAGGATAAGGGTCGGTTGTCCGGCTGTAGTTCCTCATCCCGTAAGGCTCGGCGACATTCGGCCTCTCGATATAGCAGGCGTCCAGGACAAGAAATTTGATGCTTCCTTTCACGAATGAATAATACGAGCGGGGGATTCCGTAGAAGCCCAAAACGTTCTCCTGGGAAGAGCGGTCTGAATCATGATTGCCTATGACGTGATAACAGGGGACACCGGTCCGTTCCAGTTTCTCCAGCAAAAACCGGTTTTCTTCCGTAGGATAACACAGATCCCCGAGTTCAATGATGAAGTCGGGAGCCACCCGGCTGACTGTAGCCAAGAACTCCTCCAGCCGCTTTTCCCCGTCAGGAATTTTGTCATAGTGCAAATCAGTGAATACCGCAAACCTAATCTTCTCCAGTACCCTCACCCGTTTCTATTCAGAGTCAATTCCGCATCAACAATCTCTTACTCCATCCGCTTACCAACTTCGTCAAACCCCCGGATATACGCCACTAAATCCTTGAAGTTTACCCAAGAGATACCCACCTTTTGATCCGCCGCGCCATAAGACATGACCAGATCCTCCCCTATGATAACGCCTCCAGTGGTGAACAGACAAGGCGTCGGGTAATCCGAGGGCAGCTCCCATTCCCGTTCCGCGTACATGAGGCGATCGGAGCAGCGGTGGATCACCATCGGGAAATCGTCCTCCTGCTCCCTTATTATCAAGAAGGATTGGGTATATCCGAACTGCACATCCTTCTTGGCATGATAAGGCACCAGCCATTCCCGATTCCCCAAAGCTAACGGCGGCCAGCTTGCCCCCACACGGTTCTCCTCCCAGTCAAAAAGCGGGGAAGCCAGAAGCTTATGCACCGCCCGGGGCGAGGCGAAATTCTCTATAGTCTCCGCAGCGGCCAAATAAATGGAGGGTTTCCCCGCCTCCTCTCCCCCTTCAAAGGGAAGCACATTCATCGGCCGATGCAGCATGACATACTGCCATTTTCCCTGTATCTTCATTTTGTGGGGGAAAAGGAACACATCGCGGTTATCGCTGACATGCCCCTCGGTAAGCGGTCCCACATACCGGAAGGCTTGTTCATAATTTCGTTGCTTCAGCTCATCCAAATCCAGCTTGTAGAGAACAGTGACCGTATCATTGGCCCGGGCCGCTTGAATAAACGGCTCCTCCCCATCCCCTTCGAATATCCAAGCCGGCACATATTCGAAACGCGTTTGCACCGGAGGCTGCTGGCTGCCAAGCCAATAAGGGCCCGGAGGAAACGGGCGGCAGGCCACCGACACATACAGCTCCTCCCCGACATAAAAGATCCGCGGATCCTCTACACAGCCGTTGGCATAATTGCGCACCTTCCGGCCGTAGATGTCCGTGATATACAGCTCGTGCTCGTCATAACCCAATGCAGGAGCGAGAGCAGGTCTGGAGAAGTCCGCATCCCACGTTTCCCCCGCATCCTTGCTTATGGCATAGCCCAAAAAAATCGGATAAGGATCGTGACAGCCTTCCCTTCTTTTTTGCGCCCAAGGGCCGGTTGCCCGGAAGAGCATATGAATGTCATCCGAGTCAGGGTCCTTGATAATAGCCGGGTTCAGCACCATTTTTTCCGCCCACGCACATCCGGGGACAGGCTCAAGAGCCGGTTTGTTTAAATAGCGAAATTCTGGCTTCATAGCTCCTCCTGTGTTACATATTAAGTACAAGACTATTCCAGATCATCGAAAAAGGAGGGACCGTACCGTGGCGAAGTCAGGCCCGCCCCAATCCTGCGTTTTGTATGCCAATTATTTCACCCACACGAAGCCCCACTCCGTCCAGTATCAAAATGGGCTGAACTCCTACCTGTTCCGGCTGCAGGCGGAAGGCACCTGCCGCGCTCTAGTGGCGGGCAAGTACGAGACCATCGTGCCGGGGGATCTGCTGGTCTATACACCCGAAGAGCCCTATGAGCTTATCGTGCAGCCGCGGAAGGCCCCGGAATCAGAGGAGATCCAGCCGGTCGCAGACTATTTCCTAATTGGCAACGGGGAATGGCTGGACACCTGGTGGAAGGACAAAAGCCTGCCCGCCAAAACGAATATCGGCTTTGACGATACGGTCATTACCTTGTGGAAGCATATCATCAGCGAGAAGAAAAAAGTGATGCAGAACCAGGAGGAGATCATGGATTACCTCCTGCGGACATTTTGTCTGACCCTGGAGCAGGTCATCCGGCTCAAGCAGCGTACCAAAGGTGCGGATATCGCGTATCAGCTGAAGCAATATATTGAACATCATGCCCATGAACCCCTCAGCTTGGAGCAAATCTCCGCCTCCGTGGGATTAAGCGTCTCCCGCTGCTCCTATCTGTTTAAAGCCGCTTTTGGCCAATCGTTGTTTGCCTATTGTATCGATGTCCGGCTGAAGCTTGCGCAGCAGCAGGTGCTCTACAGCAATCTGGCCTTGGAGCAGGTTGCCGAAAAAACAGGCTTCCAGAGCTACCCTCACTTCTGCCGGGTGTTCCATCAGCGCTTCGGTCACCCTCCGGGGGAGTACCGGCGCCTGTTCGGGTTCCGGTTCCAGGCGGATTGATAGAACCTCCGGGATTAACCCTCTACATACAAAACCTGATGCTCCCGGGCAAGCACTGCCTGCAGCTCCTCATACCCTACATGCTGGACGATGCCGTCCCCATCCAGCGCCAGAGCAGCCGCGGCAGCCGCGGATTGCCCCAGGATCATAAACACCGGCTCCATCCGGATCGAGCCGTAGGCGGCATGGGTAGCGGAGACGCATACCGGTACGATCAGATTGGTGCAATCCGCCTCCTACGGTACAACCGCCCGGAAGCTGATGGGATAAGGGGCCTTCAATTTGATATAAAAGCCGCCCTCCGTGCTGACATGCCCGTCTTCATTCACATAGTATTGGGTG
>JAEWAA010000680.1 GCA_023391955.1 Bacillota bacterium
ATGGTATGCTCCGCCTGCCTGTTCCAATCAATGATGATAAAATGACCCCGGCCGGTATACTTCAATTTGCCCTCCTCCTTCTTCCGCTGATAGATAAACAGCTTGTCCACCACCTTGCTGATGGCAATGGAAATCAAGCCGATCCCAAATACGTACAGCACCACACCCAGACATTTTCCCGGGACGGTATGCGGATAAAAATCTCCGTAGCCCACTGTGGTTACCGTCGTCATCACCCACCAAAAGCCATTAAACGGATTGCCGAATGTATCCGGTTCCAGCCAATAGGCCAGAAAAGAGCTGGCCAGAATAAAGATGCCGCCGAATGCGATAACATGCCCGCTTTTCATCCGGACCATCTGCCAAAAAAACTTGCTGAAGAAAAACATACGCATCCCCTCCCGGCATAAACCGGCATTCCCCGGCCAACAAAAAAAGCCCTTCTTCGGGAAAGGCCTGTTTAGCTTGTGCCATCACTATGTGTCGGTTAGAAAATCCTTCTTTAAAACGGAATGCAGGGCTGTTGAAGCAGCTTACGGAAAATGCCTTTAATGCGCTTTGCCACGATCTCTTCCTCCTAATCCTTCAAGCAGGTAAACCAAATTGCGTCTCCAAAAGCAAGCGTACCACAAAATCGAACGTTTGTGACCGTATTTACAAATTTGTAAACATTTTTTTTCGTTGAAATACCCTCTGACCGTAGGAATAAAAGCCTGCTCCGAATACGGGGACAGCCGCCATCAGCGTAAACAGCACAGTACCGTTCCAGGCATCCAGCATCCAGCCGCCAATAAACGGGCCCAGGAAATGCCCGAGATTATTAAAGGACTGGGCACCGTAATACGTTCCCCGGAGCCCTTCGGGGGCAAGGCCGTCAATCAGCAGATTGGTGGAGGGGAACGTCAGAATTTCCCCCAGGGTAAAGACGATCATAGCAGCCACGAACAGGATCCAGCCATCCGCTGCGGCGTACCCCAGATTGCCAAGCACATACATGCCGCTGCCTACGGCAATGGAAACGATAGGCTTATGCTTTTCCATCCAGCGTGACAGTGGCACCTGCAGCACCACCACCACAATGGCGTTGATGCTCATCAGCACGGCGAACAGATTAACGCCCTCATTCAGACCCTTAAGCTCGATATACTGGGACAGGGTGACACCCATCTGGGAATAGCTGATGCCGCCCATCACACCGCCCGCCAGATACCAGCGGAACACTGTATCCTTGCGGATGACCCGCCAGGCCGAGCCGATGGACACCTGCTCCTTCTTGTCCCCTTCAATATCACGGATGCCGAAGCGCCGGAGTAGGGCATACAGCACAATGGCATAGAACAGATAGATGCTGCCGGTGATGATAAAAGGCAGACGGCCCGACATCATGCCGAACAATGCGCCTAGAAGCGGTCCGACAGAAACCCCGATATTGATGCACAGATAACGCAGGGAAAATACCCGGAAGCGTTTCTCCCGCGGCGTCAGGTCGGCCATCAGCGCCTGAGAAACCGGCTCATAGAAGGAGCGGCACAGGCCGTTTAAGAGATTCAAAGCAAGGAACATCCAGGTGGCTGTCGCAAGTCCGAAGCCGATGAACACTGCCCCCCAGAGATACAGGGCTCCCATCATCACCCGTTTGCGCCCGAAGGCATCGGACAAGGCGCCTCCGAAGAAACCGCCCACCATACCGGCCAAAGCCCCTGCTCCGCTGACGAAGCCGATCATAACGGGATTCATATCCGTATTTTTGGCCAGATAAAGAGCCAGAAAAGGCAAACTCATGGAGGAGCCCGCCCGGGCCAGAATGGTGCCCAGCAAGATGGAATGCACAATAGGATGATGTTCCTTGGTGAACGCTCGCGCGGCATTCATTCTGCGCTTGAAATATGACGTGGTATAAGCTGGCTGCGGCATGGTTTTAGGTCCTTCCCGTTTACGGTTGTGACTTCCGGTCAAATGCAATTTTCTGCCCATTATACCGGAACCAAAGCCGCTTGCCTATCCCTTTTTTAGCTTTAGCCGTTGGGAAGCGTAATCATCTGGTAGACCGTTCTCCTGTCGCCGGGCAGCTTGAACTGCCCCAGCTTCAGCTGCGAGGAGCCGTCCCCGTCCAGAAAAATCCCGTCGTCCAGCTTGCCGGGAGCCACGGTTTGCTTGATGGCGGTGCGGAATTCCGGCCCGGTGCACAGCCCGTCCGACAGCAGGAGCCAAACCTGCCGGTCCTTATCATAGACGATTGCCGAGCGCAGCCTTTTTTCGTCCATCACCGGAAATTCCTCGAGCAGCGCCTGCTCCTGCCAGAACTTCTCATTGTGCAAGCCCATGCTGACCCCTCCCTGCGCCCAATACCGGGAGCGGTCGGTTACCACAAGCTCCTCCGCCCGGTCCGTCACCTGGACGGACAAATCTCCGGTCACCCCGTCCCATACCAGCGTCCCGCGGGGACGGTCGATATTATACCAGCCGGAACCGTAATCCCCCGGTGCTCCTTTGACAGGCCGGTCATTGGTCACCGCAATGCTCAGCAGCTGCTCCTCCCAAAAGAAGCCCCCGTTCATTCCGTCCGCAGGGTCATCCGTCACATTGGTCTCTATGGCCTTGAGACCGATTTTGTTGGGAGAAGCCCTGACCGCATGGAGAATAACCCCGTTATCTGCATGCAGCTTCCGGTAGCCTCTGGCCGCAAGCCCGTCCGGCTTCGACATCAGAATCCACCCTAGCCAAACCGTCACCAAAAATGATAGAATAGCAACTCCCGCCAAAAAAACAGTGTAGGTCCGCGGTTTGGCGAACTTAACTGGCGGCCAATTTCCGGAGAGCTGGATGTTCACGTGGGTTACCTCCATAGGATCACGAAGTCTCTAAATCTACTGATCCTAGTATACAACAGCCGCTTCCAAATTATTACTATGAAGTTTCCGGACGAAAAACGTTTTGCCCATGTGCACACTTTCACGATGGGGGAAACACTGTTTCTCTAGACCCACACGAGTTTGGTCGGGTAAGATAAAAGCATTCCATTGTTCAGCTTGGAGGTCACAGTTTTGGAAACCTATGAAAAGTTAAAAGAAAGTGAAAAAGGCGCGTGGGTCAGCATCTTCGCGTATATCATGCTGTCCTTGATCAAAACGGCCATCGGGTATTGGAGCGGATCCGAGGCGCTGACGGCGGACGGCTTCAACAATGCCACCGACATTATCCTGTCGTTGGCGGTGCTGGTCGGCCTGAAAATTTCCCGCAAGCCGCCGGATCAGGACCATACATACGGCCACTTCCGGGCGGAGTCCATCAGTTCGCTGGTCGCCTCCTTTATTATGATTACCGTTGCCCTGCAAGTTATGGTGCAGGCCGGGCGGAATCTGATGGCCCACACCTACGATACCCCGGATATTTGGGCCTCCTGGACCGCATTGGCTTCAGCCGCTGTAATGTACGGCGTTTATTCATACAACAAAAAACTCGCCACCCGGTCGGGGAGCGAGTCGTTGATGGCAGCAGCCAAAGACAATCTGTCGGATGCCATGGTCAGCTTGGGGGTAGTGGTAGGGGTAGCCGGGTCCCATCTGGGACTGCCGTGGCTGGACCCGGTAGCCGCCTTGGTGGTCGGCGTCATGATTGCCAAAACAGCGGTGGAGATTTTCAAGACAGCCGCCTATAACCTGACGGACGGCTTCGATGAGAACGAGCTGGACTCCTACCGCCAGACCGCCGCGGCCACACCGGGTGTGCTGGATATCAAGGATATTAAAGCGCGGTTCCTCGGCAGCAATGTGATGGTGGATATGGTGGTGCTGGTGAACCCCCAATTAAGCGTGGCTCAAAGCCATGATATCTCCGATGAAATAGAACGGCGGATGCTGGAGGAGCACCGGATCTTTAATGCCCATGTCCATATCGAGCCGCACCACGAGGATGATGAAGAGCACTGTTATGTGTAGAGATTAAGCGCCGCGCCTTGTGCCGGCGCTTTTCCATAGCAGGAACAAGAGATACGGCGTGCCTACCAGCGCTGTGACCAGCCCCGAGGGGATTTCCTTCGGGGCTATTATTGTTTTGCCGATGAGGTCGGCGAGGACCAGGAACACGGCGCCCAGGAGGGGCGCCAGCACAAGCAGCCGCCGTTGGTTCTGCCCCGCGGCAAGCCGGGCGGCATGGGGGGCCAGCAGGCCGATGAAGCCGACGGTGCCCACATAGGCCACCGCCACCGCGGCAGCGGCCACCCCCAGCGCCGCGGCCAACAGCCGGGTCTGGCGCAGCTTGAGGCCGAGGCCGGTTGCGACGGAGTCGCCGAAGGCCAGCAGGTCCCAGCGGCGGCCCAAGAGCCAGGCCGCCGGCAGGATCAGGGCGGCGCCGATGCCCAGCCCGGCGAAGGCCTCCCAGCCCCGGGCATAGGTGCTGCCCGCCAGCCAGGCCAAGGCCGGAGCCGCTCCCATGGCGGAGCGGATGACCAAGAGCTGTACCAGGGCTGCGCCTGCGGCGGAGACGGCGATGCCCACCAGCGTCAGCACGGTGGGCGCCAGGCCGCTCCGGTACGCGAAGCCGCAGACGAGAGCTGCCGCGGCGAAGGCTCCGGCCGCGGATGCCAGCGGCAGCGCCGCCCCGGCTGCCGCCGGCCACAGCGTGAGGAGCAGTAGCGCCCCGGCGCCTGCTCCCGAGGTGATGCCGACCACGGACGGGTCGGCCAGCGGGTTGCGCACGGCGCCTTGGAGCAGAGCTCCCGAGGCGGCCAACAGCGCACCCGCCGCTGCGGCAGCCAGCTCACGGGGCAGCCGCAGCTGAAGTACAATGTGGCGGGACAGGCTCTCCCCGCCACCGCCCAGCACCCGCAGCACCTCCGCGGGTGGAACCCGGACGGCGCCGAATACGATCCCGGCCACCAGGGAGGCCGCCAGCAGCAGCGCCGCCAGCAGCACCCACAGGCGGAAGGAGTAGGCCGCCGTGAGCCGGGAGCGGAGAATGTAGGCTCCGCCCGGGTGAAGCGCCTCCTCCCGGCGCACTGCCTTGCCCGCCAGCCAGGCGGCAAAGGGCAGCTGCCATCTGGCGCCACCGGCGCTTATGCCGGCCTGCCCTTCGGCGGCGCCCTTGCCCCGGGTTTCCCGGAGAGCCAGGGCAATCAGGCAGGGCGCTCCCAGCGCCGCCGTCACTGCCCCGGCCGGAAGCTCGCCCAAGGTGCTGATAAACAGCCGGGACACGAGGTCGGCCCCGGTCAGGAG
>JAEWAA010000681.1 GCA_023391955.1 Bacillota bacterium
GGTCTGGCCCATATTGATCCTGTCGTCGCCCAAAACTCAACTGTCGCATTCGCCGTTTTGTTGGGAACCGTACTCGGGCAGCAGGCTCCTGACCTGGACACCCTGTTTCGTTTGAAGGGAAATGCCATATACATCCGCCAGCACCGCGGGACCTCCCATTCGATTCCCGTGCTGCTCTTATGGGCCCTGCTGATCACCGCCGCCATCGGCTTGGTTATTCCAGGCCTGCCGCTCCTGCACGTGGGATTATGGACGTTGTTAGCCGTTGTGGTCCATGTGGCCACCGACCTGTTCAACACCTACGGAACTCAAGCCGTCAAACCGTTCTCACGAAAGTGGATATCGTGGAACATCATTCATATTTTTGATCCGTTTATCTTCGTCTCTCATCTGGCCGCCATTTTCCTGTGGGCCTTCAAGCTGGCGGAGCCGCAAACCATTTTTCCCGTTTTGTACAGTCTCATTATCCTGTATTACATCTGGAGGACCCTGCATCACTTTTTCCTTGAGCGCAGCCTGCACATCAAGGACAAGGAATATAGCCCCGGGGACCGTTATTACCTGATTCCGACCATTAACCTGTATGCGTGGAACGTGATGAAGCAGCATGCGGACGGTTCTTACACCATCGGCGAATTAAAGCAAAAGCGTCTGATCTGGCTGGATACCGCCAAATGCGCCTGCCACCCTGCCGTGGATGCCTCCAAGTCCCATCCGGATGTAGCCGCCTTCCTGTATTTCTCCTCCTTTGCCTGTGCGGAGCTAAAGGAGCATGAGTGGGGCTATGAGGTCCGCTGGGCCGATGTACGGTACCGCCACCGCAAGCAATATCCCTTTGTGGCCGCCGTTCTGCTGGACCGGGATATGCATCCCATTGATTCCTATGTGGGCTGGCTTTCCGAATCCCGGCTGTACAAGAAGCTGCGTCTGGATACCCCCTGATTCCATTTAAAAGAAACCCGGAGCCTGCGAGCGTAAGCTGTTCGCCGCTCCGGGTTTTTTGCTTCTTTTTTACGAAGTTATGTTATAATCATTCTAATAAGCAAAGCAAAAGCAGCTCCCCACCAAAGGAGAGCTGCCCGCTTATTTCGGTTAAGCATCTTCAAAGCGCTTTGCGCTTAATTAAAACTTACCTGCAAGAGATTGCTCAGCGATTTGTACCAAACGACGGGTGATGTGGCCGCCGATTGCGCCAGTATCGCGCGTAGCCATGAATCCATAGTAACCGTCTTGAGGAATTTGGATGCCCAACTCTTGGGCTACCTCATATTTCAGCTGATCCAAAGCTTGGCTTGCTTGAGGAACCACCAGAGTGTTGCTGTTGCGAGATTGTCCAGTACCCATTGCGTAAGCACTCCTTTCAATCTGGTTATCTTAGTTGGATTAGCAAGCTCTCTTTCAAGCTTGCAAACTTATTATGGCACGTTAGCCGGACAATATTCATGAAAGCTCAACATTTTTTTGGGGCGAGAAAACTCCTGCACTACGGGTTCATCACGCTTTCAATACGAGGGGGAAAAGAGATGCCGCGGTGGATGGCTCTGTTGTTCGCGAGTATCGGTATTTTACTTCTGGTGGGTGTCAGCTTCTTCATCAGTCTGCGAAATCCTTGGGGGGTTGTCCTGTGCGGTGTGGCGGCTTTCCTGTGGATTGGCTTCGGCTTCGGGATGAAGGCCAAAGTAAGACGGAAGCAGGAGGCGCTCGGCAGGCAATCCTAGCCGGGACATCGCAGCCTGAACACTTTCCGCACTAACAAAAGACCCGTTGAAGCCTTGAGGGCTCCAGCGGGTCTTTTTGCATTTGTACATCCACCTATCCATTAAGGGAGCAGGAAGCCCATCTTTTCCTTAACCGCATTGACCATGGGCGCCGCTTTGGCTGCCGCCTTCTCTGCACCGGAGCGGAGAATGGCGGGAATCTCGCCGCTTTCCCGGATGGCCTTGTAGCGCTCCTGCATGGGGGCCAGCGCCGACACTACCACTTCGGCTAGGTCCTTCTTGAAGGCGCCATACCCTTGGCCCTCATAGCGTGCCTCCACGTCCTTCAGAGTGAGCCCCGAACATTGAGTGTAGATGCTCATCAGGTTGGAAACCTCAGGCTTCTCCGCCGGATCAAACCGCACCTCACGGCCGGAGTCGGTAACTGCCCGGGAAAGCTTCTTGCGGATTTCGTCCGGCGTGTCCAACAGCGCAATATAGCTGCCGGGGTTGGGATTGCTCTTGCTCATCTTTTTCGAGGCATCGTCCAAGGACATAATCCGTGCGCCTACCTGGGGAATATACGGATCCGGCACCGTAAAGGTTTGTCCATAGCGTTGGTTAAACCGCTGGGCCAAATCCCGCGTCAGCTCCAGATGCTGCTTCTGGTCCTCGCCAACCGGCACCAGATCGGCATTGTACAGAAGAATGTCCGCCGCCATAAGGGACGGATACACAAACAACCCCGCTCCTACCGAATCCTTGCCAGCCGCCTTGTCCTTAAACTGGGTCATCCGCTCCAGCTCGCCCATATAGGTCAGGGTGGTCATCAGCCAGCCCAGCTCGGCATGCTCCTTCACATGGGACTGCATGAAGATGGCCGCCTTATCCGGATTAATGCCTGCCGCCACATACAGCGCCACGATCATCTCGGTTTGCTCACGGAGCGCCGCGGGATCCTGCGGAACGGTAACGGCATGGAGATCCACGCCCATAAAGAAGCAGTTATAATCCTCCTGCAGCGCCACATAGTTCTTAATGGCTCCAATGTAATTGCCGATGGTCAGCTTGCCGCTGGGTTGAATGCCGGAAAGCACTGTTTTCATGGAATTGCTCCTCCTCGTAATCGCTTCAATATCGCTTTTTTTCAACACAAAAAGGCCTGCCGCCGCAAGGGACGATAGACCGTGGTGCCACCCTCATTCGTTTGCCCGGGCTATACGGCCGGAAACAAACCTTTGAACGTTCCGCTAACGGGGAACAGCCGGCTGGGGCTCTCCCGGCCTGCGGGAGAAGCAGTCTGCTCAAGGACCCATTCGTCTGGCGCGCTCCACCGGTTTCCAGCAACCACCGGCTCTCTGAAGAAGCGAAATCCGACTACTTTTTCCTCTCATCGCATCCAGTTTGCGTATGCCTCTGAATGAACCTTATTTTATAATGCCTGGCCGCATAAAGTCAATCACCGTCCGCATAGGCTTAAACAAGCCCTTAAGCCTGTCTCAAGGAGGTAACCTGCCATGCAAGCCGCATTTCTGCGCTGGGCACCGCCGGCCATGGGCCTGGCCAGCTGCATTCTGTTGATTCTGATTGCGGCTACCAGACCAGTGCCCGACTGGTCCGTCCTGCTGCCGGTCCTTACCGGTCCCTTCGGCACCATTTTCCTCGGCATCATCCTCGACGCCCTGCCTTTTATGCTGATGGGGGTGATTCTTTCCTCCATCCTTCATTTGGCCGTGCCCGAGGATGTGATCCGCAGAATGATCCCGAAGAATCCCGTTCTCGGCATTGTGTTCGCCTGCTCCCTTGGACTCCTGTTTCCCGTATGCGAATGCGGCATGGTGCCCATTGTACGCCGGCTAATGAATAAGGGGATGCCCGTTTATATGGCAGCCGTTTTTTTGCTGGCCGGTCCGGTGCTGAATCCCGTCGCCTTTGCCTCTACCCTCATGGCTTTCGGGTCCATGTCCGAAATGGCTTATGCCAGGATGGGGCTTGCCTTTGCTGTTGCAGCCTTTACGGGGCTTTGTTTGTACCGCTACGCAGTGCGCTCTCCCCTCCGCCACTCTCTGGCCGGGCAGCGCGGGGAGCATGTCCATACCCACAGAAGCTTCTTGGAGGGGATACTGCGGCACGGGTCCGATGAATTTTTCGAGATGGGCAAGTATCTGATCCTGGGAGCCGGAGCCACAGCCCTTGTGCAAACACTGGTCAGTCCCTCCAGCCTGTCCTCCATCGGCCACAGCGGGATGACCGCCCATCTTTTTATGGCCGGGCTGGCGTATGCCCTGTCTCTTTGTTCCTCGTCCGATGCCTTTGTTGCAGCCTCTTTTGTGCCCGCCTTTTCCAAAAGCTCGCTGCTGACGTTTCTGGTGCTTGGCCCCATGATCGATTTCAAAGGCACCCTGATGCTGCTCTCCGTGTTCAAGGTTCGTTTCGTGCTGATCCTGTCGCTGATTGCCGGAGCCGCCATTCTCGGCGGTGCGGCGGGACTGGGATGGCTTATTCCCGGCTTTTAATAAAGGAGGACCTATGAACAGAACCAATCTGGCCCGCGCTGTACATTACGGCTGCCGCATGGCCATTCTGGCCGGCTTCGCCACATACATCCTGCTTCTGGTCCGCCATGGCGGTTTAGGGGAAAAGGTGGAGCCGGGCATGACGGTCATCGTGAAGCTTTCGGCCATGGGGCTGTATGCCTTGGCTGTCTGCCAGCTGCTTCTCTTGCTGGAATCCGCCTGGGGAGGCTACGGCCGCCAAGAAGAGGACTGCGGCTGTGAGGAGAGTCCCCCGGCCGGTCTGGGAGCCTGGTTAAAATACGGCATTTTTCTGCTGCCTCTGGCCATCGGGATGCTGGAGCTATGGAAACTCTGACGCGGGTGGCAACCCCGCAGGAACAAATTGGAAATTGTTTTGCATGCATGATTTCCTCCGCTGCGACCATACTAGCATCAAACGGAGGTGATAATAATGGGTGCAGGACAAAGTCGTTCCAGCAATACACTCGTAGTGCCTCAAGCCAGCAAGGCATTGGATCAAATGAAATACGAGGTAGCGCAAGAACTGGGCATTCAAATTCCTCAAGACGGATACTACGGCTTCATGGCTACTCGTGACACAGGCGCCATCGGTGGTCATATTA
>JAEWAA010000081.1 GCA_023391955.1 Bacillota bacterium
CATTTGGGGCTATGCCCGCGACCTGTATGAAATCCCGGCCTTTAAGAACAACACCTATCTGCGGGATCTGGCCAAGGCCAACGCCCGGGGCGACAAGTCCGGCATCTTCATTGACTACAATACCCGCTTCTGGGATCAAATCGATTACGAGGGACTGTGGTCCCAGCCCCATGACCGGCAGACCAAAAGCGCCGATCCGGAGCAAAAATTTTACGTCAAGTAAAGGAGCGTAACCATCCATGAGCAAAACCGGTACACGAACAGCTCCATTCCGTTTTGATGTGGTGGGAAGCTTCCTGCGGCCCGCCGAATTGAAGGAGGCCCGGGCGCAGCATGCCAAGGGCGAGCTTACGGCGGAAGCGTTGAAGGCGGTAGAAGACAAGGCCATCCGGGAACTGGTGGCAAAACAGCACGAAGCCGGGCTGCAGGTAGCCACAGACGGCGAGTTCCGCCGGAGCTGGTGGCATCTGGATTTTTTCTGGGGCTTGCAGGGAGTGGAGAAAACCGTTTCTGACTCTACCAATGTATTCAAAGGAGTAGAGACAAGAGCGGAATCCGCCCTTCTAACCGCAAGAATCAGCGGGGAAAAGCATCCGTTCCTGGAGCATTTCAAGTTTGTGCAGAGCATCGCCGCTCCCGGTGTGGCCGTCCGCCAAACCATTCCTTCTCCTACCCAGTTCCTGCTGCATCTGGTTTCGCCTAAGAATATTGAAAACACCAGCCTGTTCTATCCCAACAAGGAGGAGCTGATCCAGGACATTGTCCGGGCCTACAAAACCGTCATAGCAGACCTGTATCAATTAGGCTGCCGGAATGTCCAGCTGGATGACTGCTCCTGGGGGCAATTTTTTGAAGGGCGCTCCAAGGCGTTTAATCCGGACCGCAGCAGTGACGAGGAGCGGAAGGAGGAGAAGCTGCGGGTGAATAATCTGGTGCTGGACGGACGTCCGGAGGACCTGGTGATCACCACCCATGTGTGCCGGGGCAATTTCCGCTCCACCTGGGCTACCTTCGGCGGTTATGAGCCGGTGGCGGAGGCGCTGTTTGCCCGGGAGCATGTGGACGCTCTCTATCTGGAGTATGATTCCGACCGGGCGGGCGGCTTCGAGCCTCTGCGTTTTGTGAGCAAGGATAAGAAGGTTGTGCTGGGTCTGGTCACCTCCAAAACTCCGGAATTGGAAAGCAAAGAGGACATCATCCGGCGGATTCATGAAGCAGCTCAATACGTGGACCTGGACCGGCTTCACCTCAGCCCCCAATGCGGCTTTGCCTCTACGGAGGAAGGCAACATTCTGACGGAGGAGGAGCAGTGGGCGAAGCTCCGGCTGATCCGGGAGATAAGCGAAGAGGTTTGGGGAAGCCGCTGATTGACCCGGCAGACTATTAATAACCTTTATAGTTAACGACATCATTCATATACGACAAGGAGACGAAGGACATGAAGCGTACAGCATCCCGGATTTTCACATTCGCAACCGTTATAACAGCCTCGATGGCATTGGTGCTGGCAGGCTGCGGCGCCAAGGAAAGCAATGGTGCAAGCGGCGCGTCGGCAGCCCCTGCCGGAACAATGGCAGCTGCGGCCAGCACAGCGCCCTCCGCCCCTGCAGCCAAAACAAAAATCAAAGTGGCTACCGGCGGTTCGCCCCGGCCCTTCTCTTACGTGAACGACAAGAACGAGCTGGAGGGCTACGACATTGAAGTGGTCAAGGCGATCTTCAAGGAACTGCCCCAGTATGAGATTTCCTTCGAGAAGACCGAGTTTACCTCCATCTTCGCCGGACTTGACTCCGACCGCTACCAGATCGGCGCCAACAACTTCGCCATGAATGAAGCGCGTAAGCAAAAATACGTGTATACCAACGCCATTTTCAAAAACCAGTATGTCATCGCCCAGGCTTCGAGCCGTACGGATCTGAACGTCTTCAAGGATCTGCAGGGCAAAACCACTGAGGTAAGCGCAGGTGTTAACTACACCACCGCCATTGAGAACTACAACAAGACCCACACGGACAACCCGGTGAAGCTGAAATACACGGAAGCCGACATGCTGGCCACGCTGCAAAATGTGGAAAGCGGCAAAGCCGACTTTCAGCTCATCGATGCGGCGATTCTGCAGAAGTACGTGACCGACTACAAGCTAAAGCTGAAGGCTGTACCCCTGTCGGAGGAGGAAACCAAGCTCATCGGCGCACCATACAGCTATCTGATCCTCAGCAAGGGCAAATACACCGAGCAGCTGGAGAAGGACATCAACGGAGCGCTGGATAAACTGGTCAAGGACGGCACTGTCGGCAAAATCAGCACCAAATACTTCGGCGGGGACTTCTCCCCGAAATGAGTGTGAGGTAAGCCATGCCCAACATATTTGACTTCAAGCTGGTTTTTGAGCTGATCCCCAAGCTGCTGGTTTATCTGCCTGTTACGCTGGAAATTACCGTGCTGTCCATGTTTTTCGGATTGGTGCTGGGCCTGCTGCTGGCGATTATCAAGATCAAGCGCATTCCGGTGCTGTACCGGCTGACGGTCTTATTCGTCTCCTTCATGAGGGGCACGCCGATTCTGATCCAGCTCTACATTACCTACTACGGCATTCCCATTGCGCTGAAATACATCAACTACTACAACGGCACGGACTACAACATCAACAGCGTTCCGGCTTTGCTGTTTGTGCTTTTGGCCTTTACCATGAATGAAGCGGCGTACACCTCCGAAAGCATCCGGGCGGCCATCCAATCCATCGACAAAGGGCAGCTGGAGGCAGCCAACTCTCTTGGGATGACCTATTTCCAGACCCTGCGGAGAATCATTGTGCCCGAGGCCTTCGAGGTGGCGCTGCCCACTCTGGGCAATACCCTCATCGGACTGATGAAGGGAACCTCCTTGGCCTTTGTCTGCTCCGTGGTGGAAATGACCGCCCAGGGGAAGATTATCGCCGGCAACAACTACCGGTACTTCGAGGTATACGTGGCACTGTCCATTATCTATTGGGCGCTGACCATTGTGATCGAGCAGGGCATCAAGCGGATTGAGAAGAAGATGAGCATCAACGATGTGAAAATAGTCAGGAGAAGTGGGCTGCATGATCGAAGTACGGAATCTGTATAAACGGTTTCGGGAAAACGTCGTATTGGACCATATTGACCTGGATATCCAAAAGGGTGAGGTTGTAGCTGTAATCGGGCCTTCCGGTGCAGGCAAGTCCACCTTCCTGCGCTGCCTCAATTTCCTGGAGGAGCCGGAGGCGGGAAGCATCCGGATCAATGATTTTCATTTCGATGTGCAAAAGCGGAGCCGGGAGCAGATCCGCACGCTGCGCCAGTATACGGCGATGGTTTTCCAGCAGTATAACCTGTTCCGCCGGAAAACCGCGCTGGAGAATGTGGCGGAGGGGCTGGTGGTGGTCAAGAAGCTTCCCAAGCGGGAAGCGGAGCAAATCGCCTATGAGCATCTGAAGAAGGTGGGGCTGGGCGATAAAATCAACCACTATCCCCGGCAGCTGTCGGGCGGACAGCAGCAGCGTGTGGGCATTGCCCGGGCGCTAGCCATGGAGCCCAGCATTCTGCTGTTCGACGAGCCTACCTCGGCGCTGGACCCCGAGCTGGTGGGAGAGGTGCTGGACACCATCCGAACCGCAGCCCAAGAGGGGAATACGATGATCATCGTTTCCCATGAGCTGAATTTCGTGCAGCGTGTGGCCAACCGGGTGCTGTTTTTGGCCGATGGTAAAATCATTGCCGACGGTACGCCCAAGGAGGTCTTCGAGCATCCGAAGAATGACCGGATCAAGGATTTTCTGGGCAAGTTCTACCAGTACCAGGAGACGGAATACACAATATAAGTGTTGCGGGGGGAGGGGCGGCCGGTCACGGATAAGGCGGGCCGCCTTCTTCGCGGTTGGGAGCTGCCGGGAAAAGACGCAGATACTTTTTGGGCGTGTCCGTGCCGAATTCCTTGAACTCCTTAATAAAGTGGTTCTGGTCAAAGTAACCCAGGTCCAGAATCGTCCCGAGAGAGGCGTCCTCCCCATAATGGCTCAGTTCCTCCAG
>JAEWAA010000082.1 GCA_023391955.1 Bacillota bacterium
AGTACCGTATCATCCAGGGGTGCGGTTGGCATGCTCATTTGAATAAAGGTATCCCCCGCACGTCCCGGCGCCCCCATGGTGGAGCGGAATACCACCAGCTGCTTACCTGAGCCGCCGCTGCCGTCCACCACCCAATACTGGGGTTTGTTATGAGCCTGCACTTGCTCCAGAATCTCCGCATATTGCGCCTTGGAGATGGAGGGCATGGGATGGCCCGCTTCCTCAGAGAGCCGGGTCACATTGCCATTCACATCGACCACAGCCAAAGCGGTATCCGGCAAAAAAAAGTAAGGACGACGGCCATCCGCAGAACCCGGTGTCCGGGGCTGGCTGGCCGAGGTTTCGTTGTCTCCGCTATCCGGTGACGCAGAAGAATCCGCCGGCGCGGCCTGCGGGTTCTGCACCGCTGCACCTCCGCTGCTATTCCCGGATTGTTTATCCGGCCTCTGACTCTGGCCCTGCCTGTCCTTGCGTTCAGGCATGGGGTCGGCGCCCACCAGCTCCCGGGGCACCGAATTCATTTGGGTGAACATGGCCTCCGCCTGATTTTTGTAGAGAAAATTTTTCATGAACCAATACTGGAACACCCCGATAGACAAAAGCAGCACCGCCATAATCAACAGGGATCGGGTAACCAACTGGTAGCGCAGGGATTGGGGGGCAGCCAGCCTGCTCAGCCGTCGCGCCAGGGTTTTCATGGCAGATCAACCCGGTATCCCGAACCCCGGAGCGTCCGGATCAGCTTATGCTCCTTATCCTCCAATTTCTCCCGGAGAGAACGGATGTACACTTCCACAATGTTCTCCTCCCCGCCGAAATCATAGCCCCAAACGGAATCCAAAATCTTCGCTTTGCTCAGCACAATGCCGTGGTTAATAACCAGATAGTGCAGCAGCTCATGCTCCGTAGGCGACAGCTCCAGCACCTGTCCCCGGTAGCTGATCTCCTTGCGCCTGTCGTCCAGCCGGAAAGGCCCGTGGTTCACCTCACCCAGGAGGCTCGGAAACTGGTTGCGCAGTCTGGCGTGTATCCGGGCCAGGAGCTCCTCGAAGCTGAAGGGTTTGACCAAATAATCGTCGGCACCCAGTCCCAGCCCCTTCACCCGGTCTTCAATTTCATCCTTGGCGGTGAGCATGATGATGGCGGCGTTGATTCCGGTTTTGCGCATCATCCGGCAGGCCTCGAACCCGTCCATTCCGGGCATCATCACATCCAATATCACCACTTGAGGCTGAAACTCAGCGGCCGTGGTCACGGCCATCAGCCCGTCAGGGGCTGTCCGGATATCAAATCCTTCATTCACCAGCCCCAGCTCAAGAAATTGCAGGATATGCGGCTCATCATCCACAAGCAGTATTTTGACACCTTTGGTCATTTTCATCGGCGGTCTCTCCTAAGCGTAAATTCTCATCTTTTCCTATAGGCAGGGATTATTCTTACAATATAAAAGAGCTAGCTGAAGATTGTCTGAAGGGCTGCTGAAGCTGTGCTGAACAGCGCGCCATTGATGGAACACACCGGATTTTCAGGCAACATTCAGCCTGCCTTCATGACGGCTTCAGATAAAAAGAGGAGAATAGAAAACAATCAGCATCAACATTATAGCAGAACCTTTTGCGGCATTTTCACAAAAATAAGAAGGGCGGGGACGGTATGCAGTGGTTACGCAAAACCAAATGGGATATTCCGCTGACGCTTATCACCTTGCTTGCGGGCTTCCTAAACGGTTATGGCATCTGGAACGAGCAATACGCCAACTCCTATTACACGGCTGCCGTGGCCAGCATGCTGCAGAGCTTCCACAATTTCTTCTACGGGTCCTTCGACCCCGGCGGATTCGTAACGGTGGACAAACCTCCGGTAGTCTTCTGGCTTCAAACGGCCAGTGCCGCCTTGTTCGGCGTCCATGGCTGGAGTGTGATCCTGCCCCAAGCGCTGGCGGGGGTAGGTTCGGTGCTTTTGATTTATGCGCTGGTAAAGCCAACCTTCGGCACAGGGGCAGCCCGGATAGCCGCCTTGGCCTTTGCCTGTACGCCCATTGCCGCGGCAGTAAGCCGGACCAACAATATCGACAGTATGCTGGTGTTCACCCTTTTGGCAGCCGCCTGGCTGTTGTTCCGCGGTGTCCGCAAAAGCAATTTATGGCTGCTGGCGGCAGCCTTTGCCGTTGTGGGACTGGGCTTTAATATGAAGATGCTGCAGGCCTACCTGGTGCTGCCGGCGTTTTATCTGTTTTATTGGATCGGATACCGTATCCATTGGCAAAAAAGATTGGCCGGGTTGGCGGCGGTAACGGCGGCACTGGTGATGGTGTCTCTCTCCTGGCCTCTGATCGTGGATATGGTACCGGCGGATAAACGGCCGTATGTAGGCAGCAGCCAAACGAACTCCGTGCTGGAATTGGCCTTTGGCTACAATGGCATTTCCCGGCTGACTGGCGACCGGGGACAAAGCGGCGGCACAGATGGCGGAAACGGCGGCCGAGGTGGTGATGGTTTGCAGCAGGATGGACGGTTACGCCAGGGTGGAGGCCAACGCCCGCAGCAAAGCGGCCAAGTACCGCCTGACACAAACGGGCAGCCACCCCAGGACGGCCAAATGAACCGGGGAGACGGCGGCGGCCAAGGAGGCGGCATGTTCGGCACCGGTACCAAAGGAGTATTCCGGCTGTTCCAGAAAGAGCTGTCCGGACAAGCCAGCTGGCTGATCCCTTTTGCATTCGCAGGAGCAGCAGGGGTGCTGGTTAGTGTACGGAGAAAACAGGTAACTTCCGCTCACAAGGAAACCGTCTTCTGGCTGGCTTGGCTCATTCCCGGAATGATATTCTTCAGCATTGCCGGATTCTTCCACCATTATTATCTGATCATGTTGGCGCCGCCTCTTGCAGCCATCACCGGGGCTGGCTGGACGGAGCTGTGGCGCAGATACCGGGAAAATGCGGGCTGGACCGTCTGGCTTTTCCCTGTTGCCATAGCGTCTACAGCTGCAATCCAGTGGTATTTCGTACATCCGTATGACAAGCAGATCGGCAGCGGCTGGTCCTTCGTTATTGCAACTGCCGGTGGTGCTGCGGCGGTCCTCCTGGTGATGGCGAAGCTCCTGCGCAAAACCGTTCCGGCGGCGGCAGCCGTGCTGGCCTTCCTGGTGCTCCTCATCGGCCCGCTGTATTGGGCGGCCACACCTATTACCTACGGCCAGAGCGCACAGCTGCCCCAGGCAGGGCCGGATACTTCCAGCCGCTTCGGCGGAGGAGACGGAGGCGGAAGAGGGGGCGGCACATCCACAGTGGATGAAGGGCTGTATCAATATCTTTTGGAGCACCAAACCGAAGAGTCTTTCCTGTTTGCCACAACCCGTTATAATACGGCAGTCCCCTATATTATCGAAAAAGGCGCGGCAGTGATGGCCATGGGCGGCTACTCCGGCTCAGATCCCATACTGACAGAGGAATCCCTGGAAGCCATGGTGGCCGAAGGAAAGGTGAAGTACTTCCTGATCTCCAACAGCGGCGGTCCAGGAGGAGGAAATACGGGACTGACCCAATGGATCATCGCCCATGGCAAGGCCATCCCGGAGAGTGAATATGGCGGCAGCAGCGGAACCTTGTACGAGGTTACTCTAGAATCTGAAGGAGGATGAGCCGTATGGCAGGAACGCCCCGATATTCCATTGTGATTCCCATGTACAACGAGGAGGAGGTCATCGAGGAAACATACCGCCGTTTGAAAATGGTGATGAGCTCCGTCGGCGAACCCTATGAGCTGTTGTTTGTGAATGATGGCAGCCTGGACAGATGTGCGGAGATGATCCGGGAATATGCCTTCTGGGACAGCAATGTCCGGCTCCTGGAATTTTCCCGGAATTTCGGGCATCAGGTGGCGGTCACGGCAGGTATGGACCATGCGGCGGGAGATGCGGTGATCCTGATTGATGCGGATCTCCAGGACCCGCCTGAGCTCATTCTCCCCATGATCGCCAAGTGGAAGGAAGGATATGACGTTGTTTATGCCAAGCGGCTTAGACGCAAGGGGGAAACCTGGTTCAAACTGGCCACCGCCAGTGCCTTCTACCGGGTGCTGCGTGCCTGCACGGACACTCCCATTCCGGTAGACACCGGGGATTTCCGGCTGATGGACCGGAGGGTTGTTGCCGAAATGAAGCGTCTGACGGAAAAGAACCGTTTTGTCCGCGGGTTGGTCAGTTGGGTGGGCTTTAAGCAGACAGCCGTCGAATATGAACGGGATGAACGGCTTGCCGGGGAGACCAAATATCCCCTCCGCAGCATGATCAAGCTCTGTCTGGACGGGATTACGTCCTTCTCCTCCAAGCCGCTGAAGCTGGCCGGTTATGCGGGAGCGCTGCTGTCAGCAGCAGGTTTTGTATATCTGGCTTATATATTGGGTTTGGCCGCTTTTACGGACCGGGCGGTTAAAGGCTGGACCTCCCTGATTGGAATAACCCTGCTGCTGGATGGGGTAATCCTGCTTATGATAGGGATTCTGGGAGAATATGTGGGACGGATTTATGAGGAAAGCAAAAACCGTCCTTTATATATTCTAAAAGACAGCGGCACCCAGGAGGAAAAAAAGCAGGAGCCGGTTCGTTTAGATTTTGAACATACCCGTATATGGTCAAATAACGTTCCATAGATTCGTTAGCGCTTCACCCCCCTCTCCGCCGTCCGGAGGTTTTGTTTGACCGCTTTGATTCTCCCGTGTACAATTAGGCCTAAAACACCTCCGGGGGAGCATATGAAAATCGGCTTTCGCACCTTAAAAACGGCTATTGGCGTAGCCTTATCCGTCTTTATCGCCCAATCCCTGGGCTTGCAATATTTTACCGCGGCGGGCATCCTGACCCTGCTCTGCATCCAGAAATCCCGCAAACAATCCTTTCAGGCGGCCCTGAGCCGCCTCTTTGCTTGCCTTATATCCCTGTTCGCCTCTACGCTGCTGTTTGAGGCCATCGGATACGGGGCGTATGCTTTTCTGGTTCTGCTGCTGTTCTTTATCCCGCTGACGGTACGCCTCGGCATTCATCAGGGAATTGCCAGCAGCATCGTTATCGTGATGCATGTCTACATGTATGGGCAATGGGAGTGGGGCTTTTTCCTGAACGAAATTTGCGTGATTCTCATCGGTCTCGGCGTGGCCTTGGCCGTAAACTGGTATATGCCCAGCATCGACAAGGAGCTGAACCGGCATAAGGACCAGGTGGACGGTCTTATTGCCGCCATTCTGAAGGAAATTTCCCTGTATCTGAAGGAAGGGCAAACCTCCTGGGACGGCAAGGAGCTGCTGCTCCTGGGGGACACCCTCCGCAAAGCCTCCGAGCTGGCTGTCCTCGATGATGAAAACAGCCTGCACCGCAAGGATAACTCCTACCGGCATTATTTCAGCCTGAAGCGCAGGCAGTATGAAATTCTGGACCGGATGCTGCCGGCGGTCTCCGGCATCTCCATTCAGATGGAGCAGGGCCACCGGATTGGGGAGCTGATTGAGGAAATGAACGCGCATATGAGCGGCGGCATTCCTTCGCCCCACCTGGGAGAGAAGCTCCGCAGCATCCGGGAGTTCCATAAGCTGCTTCCCATGCCTGTGACCCGGGACGAATTCGAGAACCGGGCCAGCCTGTATGCCGTGGCCAATGAGCTGGAGCGGTTTATTGAGACGCTGTAGCAAAATCCGGCTCCCGGCTTAAAGCCCTCTTGAACAAGGAGGGCATTTCATGTTACTCTAAAACTGATCAATGATCAGTTTTGGGGAAAGGAGCGGAAGATGAAAAAGGCGGAGGAAATGAAGGAGCGGATTATCCGCAGCACCATTGAGCTTATTGAACAGGGAAGCGGAGATATCGGGGAGATTACCACCCGGATGATCGCCGAAAAGACGGGGATTGGCATCAGTCTGATCCACTATCATTTTCAGACCAAGGACCGGCTGGTGGAGCTGTGTGTCCAGCGGATCATTACCGGGGTGATTGAGGATTTCCGGCCTTCCGTTGCTGCGGCTGACCACCTGCTTACACGGATCACGGCTGTGGCGCAGCAGGTCGCCGATTTTCTTGCATCGAATCCGGCTATCTCGCGGATTTCGATACTTGGCGATTTGGC
>JAEWAA010000108.1 GCA_023391955.1 Bacillota bacterium
CCACATCACCGTGCCGGTTTCGGTGCCGCCGATGATGACCGTGTCCATCCTTACCTTCATCAATGTCTGGAATGAATATATTCTGGCCGCCACCTTTATTTCCAAACAAGCCTTGAAGACACTGCCCTTCGGGGTGAACAGCTTCGTCAGCCAATATTCCGTCAACTACGGGGCCATCGGCGCATTCCTGGTGCTGGGGGCGCTGCCGGTGGTGATCATTTATTTCCTGCTGGCGGATAAAATAACCAAGGGTATGGTTGCCGGGGCGGTCAAAGGGTAACGCGGCCGGGCTGCTTCAGCAGGGCCTTCGGCCGGCTTGTCCGGTCTCTCCCGCAGCGTAGGGGTTCATGCTACAATAGAGCTACCAAGCAGTGCTTCTCGGAGGACCTCCCATGCGGAAGTTGAACACGCTGTATATGCGGCTGTTTCTGTTGATTCTCTCCTGTATGCTGGTGCTGATTCTGGTGTTCAGCATGGCCTATTACCATAAGCTGACAGGCATCATTCACAGCCAGACCCGGGAGATGGCGGAGAAGAATATCTCCCAGACTGTGGATCTGTTCGATCTTCTGCTGAAAGGGTATGACAGCATCACCAAGTCCCTTAACAGCAATTATGAGATGCTCCGGCTGATGAAGGAGCGGGATAGCGATCCCGCCGTCAAGGTCATCAATGACCGGACCATCACCAATAACATCGGCGCCATCTATTACTCCCGGGACGATATCGCAGCCATTTACATCATCACCAACGGCGGGGTGATGTACAATTACGAGCGGAAATTCGCCGGCGTTGTAGACGCCAATTACGCCCACAAGGAATGGTACCGGAAGCTGAAGGCCTCCGCCGGGGAGATGGTTTGGCTGGGGCTGTACCGCGGCTCCGTCATGAATGAGCTGCAGCAGGAGGAGCCGGTGTTTGTGTTCGGGCGCCAGCTGTACGATCTGACGGATCACCGTTCGGTGGGCATCGTCATGTTCGAGACGTATCCTCAAGCGATTATGTCCGCCTTGTCCAATGCCTCCATCAGCTCCAACAGCAAGGTGTATATTACCGATAAGGACAAACGGATCATCGCCTCCACCAAAATGGACGCCTCCTGGGCCATGTCCTCCGATGAACTGGCCACGGGGCCGGTGCTGGACCCGGACACCATCTCCGCCAAGGACAACCTGGTTGTTTCCGCGCAGCCGCGGATGGCGGGCTGGAGCGTGATCAGCATGACGCCGCGTTCGGATATCAGCGCCCGGATCGACCAGACCCGGCAGTATCTCATTGCCGTCATTGCAGCGCTGGTGGTGCTGTCCACGGCCATCGCCACCGTGATTTCCCGTACCCTGTCCTCGCCCCTGCGCCTTCTCGTCCGGGAGATGCGCCGTGTGGAAACGGGGGATTTCCACGGTTCGGTGAATGTCCGTTCCTTTGATGAAATCAACTACCTGGTCACCTCCTTCAACCGGATGGTGAACCGGATGGACGAGCTGATCGAGCGGATTACTCTGGCCTCCGTCAGTTAAAAAAACGCCGAGCTGGCCGCCCTGCAATCCCAGGTGAATCCCCATTTTCTGTATAATACGCTGGATATGATCTATTGGATGCTGGACGAACGGGGGAGCGAAAAGCTGGGCCGGGTGATTCTTTCTCTCTCCCAGATGTTCCGCTACAGCAGCGACTGGGAGGAAGCCTCCAAAACCACCCTGCGCCATGAATTGGAGCAGATGAAGCACTACATGACCATTATCGAAAGCAGGCTGGCGGGGCGGGTAAGCACGGAGATAAACATCGGGGAGGAGTGGCTCGGCACCCTCATCCCCAAGATGACCTTGCAGCCTATCTTCGAAAATGCGGTGAAGTCCGGACTGGAGCCCAAAGCCGGGCCCGGAGTCATCCGGGTTTATACCCGGACGACGGAACGGGAGCTCCAGATTGTAGTGGAGGATGACGGAGTCGGGATGGATGAAGGTACCCTGGCCCGGCTGCGGGAGGCCCTGCATGCGGGCGGTGCGGCAGGAGGCGGCAGAACGCCGCGGGACTCCCGTCCGGCTCTGGAGATAGACGGCGGGACTGCCGTTCTTCCAGCCGCAGCCCGCCGCAAGGGCATTGGCCTGCCCAATGTCCACCGGCGGCTGGTTTTGCAGCACGGTGAAGAATACGGGCTGCGCATAAACAGCGTTCAAGGACAAGGCACCACGGTGACAATTGCTCTGCCTATTCCGATGGTAAGGAGGGAAGCTCATGGAACTGCTCATCGTGGATGACGAAGCGGTAATCCGCGACGGCATCAAACGCACACTTGCGCATCATTTCCCCGAATACCGGATTCATCTGGCTGCAGGGCCGGGAGAAGCGGCGGTTATGCTCCGCGAGTTTCCTGTTCAAGCGGTGCTGACGGACATTCTGATGCCGGGAATGACAGGACTGGAGCTGATGGCCCTCTCCAAGAAAACCCACCCCCATGTGAAGTGGGTGGTGATTTCCGCGTATTCCGAATTCAGCTATGCCCAGGAGGCGGTCCGGCTGGGAGCCAAGGATTATCTCCTGAAGCCCATCGGCAAGGATGCCCTGGTGCAGATGGTGGAGCAGCTGGGGGAAGAGGTGGCCCGGGAGCTGGAGCAGACCCAGGAGGCGTTTTTGCTGAAGCAAAACCAGCGTTTCCTGCGGGAGGCAGTATTCCAGCGTTGGGCCTCGGGCTTTGATATCGGAGGATTGGACATCCGGCCCTTCGTGGAATCGTACCCGACCTTCCATCTGATTATGGTGCGGATGGATAGCAGCCAAAGCGTCCGGCTGGAGCACTTCATTGTGGAAAATGTGCTGGGCGAGCTGATCAACCGGTTGGGCAGCGGCTTCGTGACCATTCATGACAGCATGAGCCTTTTGGCCATAGTGCAGTTTCAGGAGGCAGGCGGTCTGGAGGAGCTTCTGGAGGAGCTAAGGCGGCATCTGGCCAAGTACCTGAGGATTCCCTTCCAGATTCTCCATACGGCGGAGCTGAAGGACTTCAATGCAGTGCCCGGCGAGGTGCAGCGGATGCGCCAGGCCTCCGCCACCCAGTCCTATACCGCAGTGGAGGGCGGCAGTGACCGGGCGGTGGAGGTGGGCCTCCAATATATTCAGGCGAGGTTCCATGAGGATTTGTCCCTGGAGAAGGTAGCCTCTGTGGTTTATCTGAACCCGGTTTACTTCAGCCAGCTGTTCAAGCAAAAAACCGGCAGCGGCTTCAAGGAATATATCATCACGCTGCGGCTGGAGCAGGCTAAGCGTATGCTGCTGGACCCGAAGCTCAAGCTGGCGGAGATTTCCGAACGGGTGGGCTACCAGGACATGCGGCATTTCACCCAGCAGTTCCGCAAAAAGTTCGGCCAAACTCCCTCCCAATACCGGGAGGCCTGCGCCCAGGGGGCGGAGAAATAAAGGATAAGGGGATGGAAAGGCAAATATGACAGATAGACATGGCGGACAGGAAGAATACGTTTTTGAAAAGATAAAATTTATTGAAAGGTATCAGCAGCTATCCGCAAAATATGAATTTGATGCAAAAGATAGCTTCGAAAACTATGAAAGCAGCCAAGTCATAACCATAATGAATGAACTAGGGTACAAGCCCTCTTTTAATAAAAAGGAACAGTTCTTTAAGATTATAGAAAAGCAGAATCATTATAAATTTCAATTTGTGATTTCTTTAAGGTATGGTGCAGCTGAATTGATATGGTCGGTATGGAAACATGCTGAGCTTACGGTTGGCGGTTCATGGGGAATCATAAAAAAACAGCTGGATGGTCTGGAAAATGGTCAGGTAAGAAAGCCGGTATTCCGTAATTACGAAGAATTGAAAGCATTATTAGCGGATGTTTTTTTAGTCTATGAAGATTTTAAACGAGAATATATGCACGAGTGAACAGGACATTGAATAAACCGTTACCTGACATCTGACAATTGTGCCGGTTGCTCCAGGCTCCACAGCTCCCGGAAATAGGGATTACACGCCATCAGGGTGTCAAAGTTCCCGATCCCGGCAATTTCACCGTTGCGGACAAGAATAATGGTATCCACATGCCGGATGGAGCGGAGGCGGTGGGTGACGATGACCAGGGTTTTGCCTGCAAGCTTGTTCAGGATGGTGTCCATCAGGCTTTTTTCTGTTTTGTTATCCAAGGCAGAGACGGGTTCGTCCAGAATGACCAGATTCCTTTGCTGCGCCAGCACTCTGGCAAAGGCCAACCGCTGCTTTTCGCCCCCGGATAGCTTCATGCCTCTTTCGCCGATCTTGGTTTCCAGCCCTTCGGGAAGAGCCAGCACCTTCTCCTTAAGCTGTACCTGCTCCAACA
>JAEWAA010000115.1 GCA_023391955.1 Bacillota bacterium
ATACGCAGTCTCCCCGCCATCAAGCAGCTCCAAACCATCCGTATAAAAACAAAACCGGTCGCCGGAGGAAAAGGGAACCTGTATCGAATCAAATCTGCTGTTCTCAAACATTCCCACGGGGGCACCCTTCACCTGCAGCTTCGTCCATTGCCCATCCGCCGCGCAGTGGTCAAACTCGTTGATGCCCGCCGCCGCTGCAGTCAGCAGCCCTTCCTCAAAATCAAGCAGGAAGCAGCAGACCGCTATATAGTCCTCGTCCAGATGCCGCACAATTTTGAGATTCAAATCCCGCAGGACCTCCTGGGGGTGTGCATGCTCCTGCACACTGTCGAAGAACAGCAGGCGCATGGCAGAGATATTCAGCGCCGCCGTAATCCCCTTGCCGGTTACATCGCCGATAATGCCAATGACCTTGTCCGGACCGATCCGGTGAAAAAAATAGAAATCGCCGCTTAGGGTTCCGGCAGGGACATAGAGCTTCTGCAAGCCCGCCTGGTCCGGCAGGGGAAAATCCGCAGCCAGCCGGCGCTCCTGGAGCTGCACCGCACGCTTAATTTCCTTCTTGCTGTCCGTCACATCCCGCAGCAGCAACTGGGTAGCGCTGACTCCGGCGAAGCTTACGGGAGCGCAGACAATGTCCAGATCGGCAGCCCGCCCGTCGTTCAACACCGCCTTGATCTCTACCCGCATATTCTCCGTGGACTGGTCCAGATAGTTCAGCACTTTATTTTCCTTGCTTTTGAGAAACCCCCGATGAAAGAAGCTCTGCAGGCTGCAGCCTACCATCTGCTCCCGGTCCAGGCCAAACAGCACCTCAGATTGCTTATTGGCGAACAGCACCATGTCCTCCCGGAACACAATAATCGCATCGGGACACAGCTCCACCAAATTCCGGTACCGCTCCTCGCTTTCCTTCAGCAGCAGGTCCGCCCGGACCCGTTCGGTGACGTCATGGACAACGGAATAGATGCAATTGACTCCAAGCATGGTAATCATGCCGGTATGTATCTCTACGTACATGGTGGCGCCGTCCGCTCTTTTGTGACGGTCCATCAGGATCTGGTTAAGCTCCGTTCCTTCCTTCACTCTGTCCACGAAGGTCTTGTCCATCGGGATGCCCGCCATCCGGGCCATACCGTCCTGGTCCTTGGCCTTCAAATCCTCAATGCTTAACGCCCGCAGTTCAGCCAGGCGGTACCCATAGAAGTCCAAAGCGGCTTTGTTGGCGTCCACGATGCTCCCGTTTGCGGGGTCGACTAGGAGCGTGACCAGATGGTTATTATCGTAGATGCAGCCGTAATGCTCCATACAGGTTTGGGCTGAGGGATTGTTTTGCAGATTTTTGCATGAATGGTGGTTATTCATCGGGGGCCACACTTTCCCTGAATAGGTTATTTTAATCAGTATAACATATTTTTTATTTCATATGTCGTCCTAAATCGACAACCGATGACAGTGCTTTTTACTGGAAATAGTCCAAACAGCTTTCTGTAGACGGCAAAAAACCGGCATTCGCATGCCGGTTTGTCCCGCGTTTAATAGGTATGGACCAATTCTCTAAAGCGGCTTCTGGAGGAGGCGTAAATGGCGTCCAGAAGGCCCATGGAGGCTGCCGCATCGCTTAAATCCGTATACTCCTTGACGCCTGTTTGCCTGCTCCTATAGTACAATGCCACCAGCTTGGCATGGCCTTTGCCCCAGTAGGATTTGCCCAGCTCCGCCGCGGTATCGCTGGCCAGCACTTCCTCGGTGCCGTCCCGGATCAGCAGCAGCCGGTTATCCGTGTAGCGCAGCAGCCCCTTCTCCATATGCATCTCCACAAAAAACGGGCTGTTTCCGGAGTAGCCGTTGGTGGCGTAAAAGAAGCCTTTTTTTCCGTCCTTGTAATATAAGGTGGCCTCCGCCGTATCCTCCACCTCAATCACATCCTGAAGCACCCGGGTATCGGTGGTTCCTTTGACCGATTCCACCTGGCCGCCCAGATGATAGAGCATATCCAGCATATGCACGGCCTGGTTGATCAAGAGGCCGCCGCCTTCGGTGGCCCACTTGCCGCGCCATTCCTCCGAGCGGTAATATTCCGGCGTGCGGTGCCAGGTGAGAATGCAGCGCAGCCCCAGCATCCGGCCAAGCTCTCCCTTGTCGATCCACTCCTTGGCCTTCTCTACGGAAGGATTGAAGCGGTTCTGGAGAATCACGCAGCAGGTGACACCCGCCTTCTCCACCGCACGGACAATACCTGCAGCTTCCGCCGCGTTCAAGGCTACCGGCTTTTCCAAAACAATGTGTTTGCCCGCCTCCGCGGCCCGGATGGCCATGGGGGCATGGAGGTAATGGGGAAGGCAGATATGGACGGTGTCCACCTCGGGGTCTGCCAGGACCTCCTCCACGCTGCTAAAGCTTTTGCAGCCGTACTGCTCTGCCAAAACGGCTCTCCGCTCCGGCACGATATCGCAGACGCCGTACAGCCTGGCGTCCGATGACTCCGCAATAGCTGCGGCATGCACCGGCCCAATGGCCCCGCAGCCGAGAATGACGGCATTCTTCGCATCCATGTTATGCGAAACCTTCCTTCTTCAGGTTGTTGTAGCTGATGGTCAGACTGTCGAAGGCTTCGGTGGGACCGGCATCCCGTTCGATGAGATACCACTTGACCTTGGCTTCCTCAGAGGCCTTGAAAATTTCGGGCCAGTTCAGGTTGCCCTCCATCACCTCGGACATGATCTGCTTGTCGTCGATAATCGCCAGATCCTTAAAGTGGATGGCATCCACCCGTCCGGCCAGCTTGCGGATCCATTGCACGGGGTCTACGCCGCCGTACTGCAGCCAATAGGTATCC
>JAEWAA010000135.1 GCA_023391955.1 Bacillota bacterium
TCTTCCGGAAAGCCGGGAGGCGTCTTTTTTTCATTCATTTCCTTTCAAATTAATGTTTGACGGGGGGATAGGAAATTGTTATTATGTATTTATAATACTTAGTAAACGATAAAGTTTATAAATTAAATATTAATTAAAATAACCCAGAAGAAGCCAGTTTCAATTTTTTTTAGCAAAAGTGTTTCATAAGATCAGAAGCTGGTTAATACCTAATTAAGGTATTTGAATAACGCAAGACCGAACCATTTGGAAATATAAGACAACCGACCCTTGAAGGAGTGTGAGCCACCATGGCATCTGCAAAGCGCGCTAAAATCCGTGAAGAAGTATTGCAGGAGCTGTATTCCTTTCATTTGGTAGAAAAAGGCCGCAAGGCCATGATTCCAAAAACGTGGGAAGAGATGAATCCTGAGAAATTCTTCGCCCTTGAATATTTGGCTGAAAACCGGCTGATCCGGTTCCAATCCGAAGGCTCCCATTACATGGCCAAAATTACGGCGCAGGGAATTGCCGCATTGAAGAAGAAGAAGGCAGCGGCTGCTGCACAGGCAGTTTCCTGATCTCCCATACACCAACAATCAAGCAGGAACCAATACGGGGAAGCCCGCTATCCGGTTCCTGTTTTTGTTGTCCGTAGGAATTAGAGCCAATCTGGTGTACAATGAGAAGCTGGGAACCTTTTGAGAGGCGGGATATAATATTATGATAACGAAACCCTACATAAACCACATTGATACCGATTATGTGCTGGCTGTGCTGCAGGATTTGCTGGCTATTGCCAGCCCAAGCGGCTTTTGCCACGAAGTTCTGCTCCGGGTGGAGCGGGAGGCGGCTAAGCTGGGCTGGGCGGTGGAACGCACACCCAAGCAAGCCTGCATCATCACCATCCCCGGTGAAGAAGGAACAGGCACCCTTGCCCTAACGGCCCATGTGGATACTCTTGGCGCCATGGTCCGCTCGGTGAAGAGTTCTGGCACCCTGCGGTTTACTCCAGTGGGCGGTTACGACATGAACTCCATCGAAGGAGAATATTGCACGGTTCATACCCGCAGCGGCAGCACCTACACCGGCACTATTCTCACCACCGCACCTTCTGTCCATGTTTATAAGAACTCCCGGGACCAGAAGCGGGAGGAGGAGAATCTGGAGATCCGGCTGGATGCGCAGGTAACAAACAAGGCTGGAGTAACGGAGCTGGGCATCCGCAACGGGGACTATATTTCTTTTGATCCCAGAACCCGCATTCTGGAGAACGGCTACATCAAATCCCGGCACCTGGATGACAAAGCGGGCGTGGCCTGCTTGTTCGGCTTGGCTGAGCTGATAGCCCGGACGGGAAACAAACCCCATAAGACGCTGAAGCTGATCATTACCTCTTACGAGGAGGTAGGACACGGTGCTGCGTACATGCCTTCCGACGTGGGTGAGCTGATCGCTGTAGATATGGGAGCCATGGGTGATGACCTGAGCTGTACGGAGCAGGATGTATCCATCTGTGCTAAGGATTCCTCCGGCCCTTACGATTACACCATGACCACACGCCTTATCCGGCTGGCGGAACGGGATGGCCTGCGTTTTGCGGTGGATATCTATCCCCAGTACGGGTCAGATGCGTCAGCAGCTATGCGCGGCGGCAATAACCTCAAAGCCGCATTAATCGGGCCGGGTGTCCATGCATCCCACTCTATGGAGCGCACCCACAGGGATGCGTTGATTAATACCATTTCGCTTCTGGCTGCATATGTGCTGGAGACGGAGGATCAGCCGGAAAAGGAGCCGATTGCCTAAATGAATGTCCTTACAGCAGAAAATCTCACTAAAACCTATGGCGTGAAGGTGCTGTTTAACCAAATCTCCTTCAGCATTGCCGAACGCCAGCGGATCGGGCTCATCGGCATTAACGGCACGGGCAAGTCCTCCTTGCTGCGGATATTGGCCGGCCTGGAAACGCCCGATTCCGGGAAAGTGATTCAGCCTGGCGGCTTCCGGATCGCTTACCTGGACCAATCGCCTGAATTTACCGAATCCATCTCCGTTTTGGATTATATCTTCCGTGGAGAGCTTCCCGCTATGCGGATCATCCGGGATTACGAAGCTGCTTTGGCTGCCTTAGGCGCAGATCCGGAAAACACTGAGAAGCAGAAGCGGCTGTTCACCGCCCAGCAGGCCATGGACGCTTCCTCCGCCTGGGAGGCGGAAACCCATGCCAAAACCATCCTGTCCCGTTTGGGGATCCACGATTATTCCCAGCATGTCAACGAGCTTTCCGGGGGGCAAAAGAAACGGGTTGCCCTGGCCGCCGCACTGATTCATCCGGCGGATCTTCTGATCCTCGACGAGCCCACCAACCATATTGACAACGAAACCGCGGAATGGCTGGAGGGACAGCTATCCCGTTACAGGGGAGCACTGCTTCTGGTGACCCATGACCGGTATTTCCTGGACAGGGTTGCCAACCGTATCCTGGAGCTGTACAAAGGCAGCATCTACCCGTATGAAGGCAATTACGCTGTTTTCCTGGAAAAGAAAGCGGAACGCGAAGAGATGCAGGCAGCGTCGGAGGACAAACGGCGCAATCTTCTCCGCCGGGAGCTGGAGTGGCTGCGCCGCGGCGCTCAGGCCCGCTCCACCAAGCAGAAGGCCCGTATCAATCGGGCCGAAGCCTTGCAGAAGCAGGCGCCGGATGCTCCTCAGGAAGCCATGGAAATCCAGGTGACGGCCAGCCGGCTGGGCAAAAAGGTGCTGGAGCTGGAGCATGTCACTAAAAACTACGGATCCAAAACCCTGGTGAAGGACCTGAGCGCCCTGATTCAGCCCGGCGACCGCATAGGGATTATCGGACCTAACGGCAGCGGCAAAACGACGCTGCTCCGGATGCTGGCCGGGCAGCTTCAGCCCGACAGTGGGAGCATCGATACCGGAAGCACCGTCCGTATGGCTTATTATACCCAGGAGAATGAGGAGCTGGACCCCAACAAGCGGGTGCTGGAATATATCCGCGAAGCCGCCGAAACCATTAAGCTGGATGATGGGGTAACGGTTTCTGCTTCCCAGATGCTGGAACGGTTTATGTTTCCCCAGGAGCAGCAATGGACCTACATCGGCCGGCTGTCCGGCGGAGAAAAGCGCAGACTGTATCTTCTCCGCACCCTGCTGGGCGAGCCCAATGTGCTGCTTTTGGACGAACCCACCAATGACCTGGACATTCAGACCCTGACCATTCTGGAGGATTATCTGGAACAATTCCCCGGCACCGTAATCGCTGTTTCTCATGACCGGTATTTCCTGGACCGGGTGACGGATAAGCTGCTGGCCTTCGAAGGGGAGGGAGAGGTGCGTCCATTCCTGGGAAGCTACTCTGAATATCTCGAAACTCGCAAGGAACAGGAAGCCGCAGACCGTGAGGTGTCATCCGTTCCCGCACCCAAAAGCCCGGCACAACCGGCTGCCGCGTCCACAAGCGGGACACAATCCTCCCAGAACCGTACCCGCAAGCTATCCTACAAAGACCAGAAGGAATGGGACGGGATCGAGGAACGGATTGCCGGTCTGGAGGAGGACTTGGAGCGCATCCGCCGGGAGCTGGCAGCATCAGGCAGCGATTCCGTGAAGGTGCAGGAGCTGTTCCAGGCCCAATCGGATAAAGAAGTGGAGCTGGATGAAGCTATGACCCGCTGGACAGAGCTATCCGAGCTGGTGGACGCCATAGAGCGGGAAAAACGCGGATAATCCGTAAAATTTCTTTTTTTCAGGCTCATTTTGTGCTACAATAAACTTTTGAATATATGACTATTCCTTCATGGATGAAAAGGCGGTTACGGACGGATGATTACTGTAAGCAATGTATCGCTTAGATATGGCAGCCGCGCGCTGTTTGATGAGGTTAATATCAAGTTTACACCCGGGAACTGTTACGGTCTTATCGGCGCCAACGGTGCAGGCAAGTCCACCTTCCTGAAGATTCTCTCCGGCGAGATCGAACCCAGCACCGGTGAAGTATCCATCGGTCCCGGCGAGCGGATGGCTGTCCTGAAGCAGAATCATTACGAATATGATGATGTTCAGGTTCTAAAGACGGTTATTATGGGCCACACCAAGCTTTATGAGATTATGGTCGAAAAAGACGCTATCTATATGAAGGAGAACTTCTCCGACGAGGACGGTATGCGTGCAGCAGAGCTGGAGGGCGATTTTGCCGAGCTGAACGGCTGGGAAGCGGAATCCGACGCGGCTGAACTGCTGATGGGCTTAGGCATCGGCAAGGATAAGCATGACCTGCTGATGCGTGAGCTGGACGGCAATGAGAAGGTCCGTGTCCTGTTGGCCCAGGCCCTGTTCGGCACCCCGCACATCCTTCTCTTGGACGAACCGACGAACCACTTGAACCTGGAATCCATCACCTGGCTGGAAAACTTCCTGGCCAAATTTGACGGCACCGTTATTGTGGTATCCCATGACCGTCACTTCCTGAACCAGGTTTGTACCCATATCGCCGATATTGACTTTGGCAAAATCCAAATGTACGTGGGCAACTACGACTTCTGGTACGAGTCCAGCCAGCTGGCCCAGAAGCTCATGTCCGACAAGAACAAGAAGGTGGAGGAGAAGCGCAAGGAGCTGGAGGAGTTTATCCGCCGCTTCAGCGCCAATGCCTCCAAGTCCAAACAAGCCACCTCCCGGAAGAAGCAGCTGGAAAAGCTGACCCTGGATGACATCCGTCCATCGAACCGGAAATATCCGTACTGCCATTTCAAGGCGGAGCGCGAAGCAGGCAAGCAGCTCTTGGCGGTAGAGGGACTCACCAAAACCATCGGTGATGAGAAGGTGCTGGATAATATCAGCTTTACCGTGAACAAGGGAGACAAGATTGCTTTTGTAGGCCCTCACGGTCTTTCCAAAACCACATTGTTCCAGATCATTATGGGCGAGCTTGAGGCAGATGCAGGCACGTTCAGCTGGGGTGTCACCACCTCCCAGGCTTATTTCCCGAAGGATAACTCCGAATACTTCGACGGCTGTGACTTGACGCTGGTGGATTGGCTGCGCCAATATTCCAAGGAACAGGACGAAGGGTTTATCCGCGGCTTCCTGGGACGGATGCTGTTCTCCGGTGAAGAAGCAGTGAAGAAGGCCAACGTGCTTTCCGGGGGCGAAAAGGTGCGCTGTATGCTGTCCCGGATGATGCTGCAGGCGGCCAACGTCCTGATTCTTGACGAACCCACCAACCACTTGGATCTGGAATCCATTACCGCATTGAACAACGGTCTGGTTGACTTCGACGGCACCATGCTGTTTGTTTCCCATGACCATCAGTTCATTCAAACCATCGCCAACCGGATCATTGAGATTACTCCTAACGGCATGATCGACAAGATGATGACCACATTCGATGAATATCTGGAAAATGATGATGTGAAAAGCCAGCGGGAGAAGCTGTATTCCTGATGTTTGATCCCACTGTATTCGATAATGTGAAGGTTGTACTGGAGGGGGAGGTGTACGACCAGGATATGACCGGGGCCATTCAGGTATCAGCCCGAGAAGACCTGGTGGACCTTGCCTCCTTCTCCCGAACCTTCCGGATTGCCTTCCGCACCAAGCCGTCCGCAGGCCGCTATATGGCGTGGGTGGAGCTTTCATCCTCCCTGCGCAACATAGCGGCGGAGATCTTGGAGCAGCCTAAAGCAGAAGCAGGCTGCTTGCTTTCGGTATCGTTTGCCGCCGCCATCGCCGATGCCAGAGGAGCAGAGGAAATAAACCCGCAAGTGATCTGCGCACAAGCGGATGCCGCGGTCAAAGCGGTGTGGGGCGGACAATACCAGCTGGAGCAGCAAGTGACCCATACCTATGGCTTCGGGAAAGAAACGGTCAGCCATACCGTCCGTCTTCTGTTCGGGCGGACCTTCACCGAAGCGGTGATTGACGACCTTCCCGAGCTGGTTTCCCATACGATCAAAACTTTGGAGCAATTGTCCTGATTCTTACTGCCGACCAAGGAGGAATAACCGTGATACAGGTATTGTTCGTCTGTTTGGGCAACATCTGCCGTTCCCCCATGGCCGAGGCCATATTCCGCCACAAGGTGGAGAAGGCGGGTCTTGCGGACAAAATCCGGGTGGACTCCGCCGGAACCGGCAATTGGCATACCGGCAAACCGCCACATGAGGGGACCCGCGGAATCCTGAAGGAGTTCGGCATTTCCGACAAGGGAATTGCCGCCCGCCAGGTGAATGGGCAGGATTTTGGCCTGCACCAGTATATCGTGCCCATGGATGCCGCCAATGTAGCGGACTTGAAGCAGTTTGCGCCGCAGGGCCACGCAGCCCGGGTGCTGCCTTTGATGGATTACGTGGAGGGACGGGAGCATACGGATGTGCCCGACCCCTATTACACCGGGAATTTTCAGGAGGTTTACGAGATGGTGGATGCAGGCTGCGAGGCGCTGCTGACCCACATCCGGCAAGCTGAAAACCTGTAGCTGACTAAAATCATAACGCAAAAATACACCTTGGACTTCAATTGGAGGTAGCCAGCCTTTATGCTCCGCAAAGCGTCCGCATTCCTGATCATCTCCTTGTTTGGTTTGTTTTCCACCGCCTCGGTACGGGGGGTGACTTATGAGATTGTGATCTATGGAGGCGGCCCGCAAGCGGTATCCGCCGCGTTGAGGGCTGTGTCCTCCAGCCCCCAGGCGGATGTGCTGATGATTGTGCCGGAACGCCAATTGGGCTCCATCATGACTGCCGGCAGGCAGAACCTGTTTGACCTGAACTATCATAAACCATCCAGCCTTCCACCGGGACTGCCTGCGGATTACACGGGCTCCCAGGGAGGCTCTTTGTACAGGTTTGTGAAGGCACTGGGGGCAGTGTTTGCGCCGTCGGAGATGGAGAGCTATTTTGACCGTGAAACCCGAACCTCCGGGCGCATCCGGATTCTGTATGAGACGGATATCACCCAGGCGGACTTCCAGGAGAACTCCTCATCCCTGAAGGAGCTGCACTTCCGCAAAATCCGCAAGGATCCCCAGGATGGCCGGTACCGGTTCAGCGGCTCAGCTGCGTCGGTGCAGGCTAAGGTATTCATCGATGCCTCGGAAACGGGGCGGCTGCTGCGGCTCACCGGAGCGCAATACTCCACCGGCCGGGAGGATACAGGCAAGGACCAGCTGCAAATGGTGGCGACCCTCATGTACAAGGTGAAGGGAGTGGACGCGTACGCCGCTATCGCCCCCAACAAAACGGCAAACGGAGTGGCCTATTCCACCAGAGGCTCCTTCCAGTTTTGGGGAGGACGGGAGGTATACTCCATCCCGGACATTCTGGCATATGACAAGAACAGCCCCTACTTCCGGCTGAAAGCCTACTATGCCGGGGAGGACGGTTATTCCCTTGTGGGAGCGGACACCTCCAAAACCCCCTTTTGGATGAATCATATGATCATTTATAAGGTGGACGGACGGAAAATGTGGCGGGACCGGGAGTTGGACAACGGACTGTATCCTGATTCTCCGGAGCTGGATCCGGAGGAGGCGCGGGAGCTGGCGCTGCAGGAGCTTAAAAAACCCGAGTATTGGGAGATGATCCGCAAGCTGCCGGGTTTTGCCCATGTGGAGCCGGTGCTGGAGAACGGGGAGCCTGCGGCCGGGGAGATCCTGTACCTGCGGGAAACCATCCATGCCCTCAATAAACCGGGAGCCGGCAAGGCCCATGCGTTGACGGAAGCGGATGTGATGAAGGGCGGGCAGGACTTTTATGACAGGCGTATTGGAGTCGGGTTCTATAACTTCGATTCCAATACCTATCAGAAGCAGGAGGCGCTGACCAACCCGCTACATGAGCCTTGGTACGTTCCTTATGAGGTGCTGCAGACCCCTTATGTGGACAACCTCCTGCTGCCCGGATATGCGGCGAATATTGATTCCTATTCCTGGTCGGCCATGAGAGTGTATCCCAACCTGATTATGCTGGGTGATGCGGCGGGGACCTCCGCGGCGCTGGCGGCGGACGGCAGAATGGACCTTGCCAAACCGGATATGGATTTGCTTCAGAAGGAGCTGCTGCGTCACCAGGCCATCCTGGAAAAGTGACCCGTTGCAAATGGATAAATATATGTTATAATGGTTATAGAAAACATATATGTGACATGCAATGATATCGTTTTCCACCAACAAGGAGGGAATCGCCATGATGAACCTGTTTGTGAAGGAAAAGGAAGCAGCACCGGAAGAGATCCGGAACCTGGAAAAGCGCTCAGGAGCCCGTGATGAAATCCAGCGCATTCTGAAGGAAGACAATTCGGATGTGTGGTTGGACACGCCGACCAGCCTGTTCAATCTGTTCCCGCCGAAATATTAAAGCGGGCCTCAATACCATACGATAGGACGGCCCTTTTACTCCGGTAAAAGGGTCTTTTTTATGTTCATCCAACACCGTAAAAAAGTATCCCTTAAAAGTGGAATCGCCGCCGTTTTACCTGGCCTGTTTAGGCTTATACTCATACTGGTAGCCTTGCGTTTTGAAAACGTTGTATTTGCCGCGTATCCACATCATAATCAGGTTATACGCCTTATTCCGACAAAAGACAACATTCACGAGCGGAGGATTCCCGCATGAAATGGATAAGCCAAGCGCCTTTCCGCAATAAACTTATCGCTGCGTTTATGACCGTGATCCTGCTTTCCATTCTGATGACGGGTTATTTCTCCTATTCCATCACCTCGGGGATCCTGGAGGAAAATGCGCTGAAGCTGACCCAGGACACGGTAGCCAAAACCGCCCAAACGGTAGATGAGAAGCTGAGCAAGCTAACGGTGATTATGATGACCTTCATGATTAGCCAGCAGTTTCAAGACATGCTCAAGGATGTGTCCTTGGAGAACTATGGCGAGTATTATACCCATTGGACGAACCTGGACAATGTTTTTTCACAGGCACGGATTGCCGAGCCGCTGATTCAAGGTATCTTCGTTTCCACCCCCATGGGGGAGTTCTATCCCTCGTTCATGAACCGCAATAGGCAGGCTGACTTCGAGGACACAGACCTGTACAAGCGGGTGGTCAGCGAAAAAAAGACGCTTTGGATCGAGGGTCACGAGGACGCGCTTTTCTATGGCAAGCAGAGGGTGGTCTCCCTGGTGCTGGAGCCTATCGCTAAACTTCCGCTGAAGGATGTTTATGTGGTGGTCAACATTCGGGAGGATGGGCTGCGGAAGCTGATCGGAACCGAGATGGATAGCGGGAGCGGCTCATTGCGTTTTCTGATGAATTCCGACGCCAAATTGGTCTATGACGAAACAGAGCCCCTTGTGACCGATGCTGCAGGGAGTGCCCTCGTAGCTGATATTTCCCACAACGGGGTGACCGGCTATACCTCCTTTGACAGGAACGGAAGCACCTATCTGCTGAATTATGCCCGGATGCATGTCAACGACTGGACCATTCTGGCCATTCAGTCCAAGAATTATGTGCTCAAGGATATGACGTATGTGAAGTGGATGATTCTGCTGGTCACCTTATTCAGCTTCATCGTCACGCTCTTCGTCTCCGGCGCTTTTACCCGGTATCTCTTGAAGCCGCTGCAAAAGCTCCAGGAAGTGATGAAGCGGGTAGAAAGCAATGATCTCACCGCCCGGTTTGAAAG
>JAEWAA010000148.1 GCA_023391955.1 Bacillota bacterium
TTTACGCACACAGCGGAGGTGGCGGTAAAAAAGGCAATCAAAAATCCCACCGATTCCCCGTTTTCCGCAGCATGGGGAAGGGAGAGCAGAACGGTACCCGCCAGAATAAGAATAATAAAGATGGCTGTAACCAGTTGGGGCGGGCTGATTCTATTTTTGATCCGGTTCAGAAAAAGGTCCATCCGTTCGTAATTCCGTCTGACCGGGCTAAGCCTGCTGGCAAGGTTTTTCATCATGGTGCGTGTCTCCTTGAAGGCGGTTCGTACGCCGTTTTGAAGTCTGTCATTTAGGCTGGAATTGGCATCATCATAAGGGAAATCGGTGCTTTTGTCAAAATGGTGAAAATTCGGTGAAAGTTTCATTGCACCTGCCTTGGCCGGGCGTTTATAATGGGGCTAACGATGGTAAACTACAACTGAATAGGCGGATGATGGCAGCGGGAGAGATCGCCTGTGAATGAAAGTGGCGGCGCCGAAGGAGTAAACCTGGCAGCAGGTGAATCTCTCAGGCAAAAGGACCTCTGCCGGACGCAACTCTGGAGAGCATCACGGGATATTGTCGTATCATAAGGATATAACCCGGGATCACCCAAGGGGAAACTTGAACTGTTCAACAGGCAAGGCAACTCTCAGGTACAAGGGACAGAGCGGAAGGCTACCGGATCTATTCGTGAACAACACGGATGGTTTCCTACTTGAGCCTTTTCGCCTGTCCTTTTTTATATTTTTTTTGGAGGTGGCGGCATGGAGGGATTGAAGCGGACGCCGTTATTCCCCTGTTATGGGGAAACGGAAGGGGCGCGCTGTATTGATTTCGGCGGCTGGGAGCTGCCGGTGCAATTTGCCGGCATCCAGGCGGAGCATGATGCGGTCCGGCAGCGGGCCGGGCTGTTCGATGTGTCCCACATGGGAGAGTTCCTGGTGGCGGGGCCGGAGGCGGAAGCTTTCCTCCAGCGGATGACCGTGAATGATGTTTCCAAGCTGGCGCCGGGGCAAGCCCAGTATTCGCTTCTGTGTTACCCGGAGGGCGGTGTGGTGGACGATCTGCTGATCTACCGCTTGGGTGAGGAGCGTTTTATGCTGGTGGTGAACGCCTCCAACATCGGCAAGGACTTCCAATGGCTGGAGAGCCAGCTGCCTGAAGCTGGCGAAGGAGCGGTGCCCGCCGTGGAGCTGACGGATTGCTCCGAAGCGACCGCGCTTCTGGCGCTGCAAGGGCCTGCGGCGGTACGGATTCTTGGCCGGGTGACGGATGCACCTGTTGGAGAGCTGGGGTCTTTCCGGTTTTTGGAGGAAGCTCATGTCTGCGGCGTGCAGGCGTTGGTCTCCCGCACCGGCTACACCGGGGAGGACGGCTTCGAGCTGTATCTGCGGGCGGAGGATGCATCCGCCGTGTGGCGCGGTCTGCTGGCCGCCGGCAAGGACGACGGTCTGGTTCCCGTTGGACTGGGAGCCCGAGATACGCTGCGTTTTGAGGCGAGGCTGCCTCTTTACGGCCAGGAGCTTTCCCGGGAGATTACTCCTTTGGAGGCGGGACTGGGGATCTTTGTGAAGCTGGATAAAGGGGAGTTTATCGGCCGGGAGGCTTTGTTGAAGCAAAAGGAGGCGGGGCTGCCCCGGAAGCTGGCGGGCATCGAAATGCTGGACAGAGGTATTCCCCGCAGCCATTATCCGGTATACGCCGGGCCCGAGGGTGAGCTGATCGGTGAAGTCACCACGGGCACCCAATCCCCTACCTTAAAACGGAATGTGGGGCTGGCTTTGCTGAAACGGGAGTACAGCGCGCCGGATACGCAAGTGTGGGTGGAAATCCGCGGCAAACGGCTGAAGGCCAAGGTGGTCAAAACCCCGTTTTACCGGAGGAGCACGGAGAAATAACAGGGCAGTGGCACGAAACAGGAACAAGGAACCAGGAGACAGGAGGAGTTAACCATATGAAGCATCGGTACTTGCCTATGACGCCGGAGGACGAACAGCAAATGCTGGAGGTGATCGGCGCGGAATCCGTAGCGGAGCTGTTCGCAGATATTCCCGAAGCGGTGAAATATTCCGGCACTCTGCCCATGTCCGGGGCATTAAGTGAGCCGGCATTAATGAAGCATCTCAAGGGGCTTGCCTCCCGGAATGCTGACTTTGAGCGCTATACCTCCTTTTTGGGGGCGGGGCTGTACGACCACCAAATTCCCGTAGTGATCCAACATCTCATCTCCCGTTCCGAGTTTTATACGGCGTACACGCCTTACCAGCCGGAAATTAGCCAAGGGGAGCTTCAGGCGATCTTCGAATTTCAGTCCTATATCTGCGAGCTGACCGGCATGAAGGTGGCCAACGCCAGCATGTACGACGGGGCGACGGCACTGGCGGAAGCAGCGGCCCTTGCGGCAGGAGCGGTTAAGCGGCGGAAAATCGTCGTGTCCCGCACGGTGCACCCCGAAGCCCGGGAGATCGTCCGTACCACGGCACGCGGGCTTGATCTGGAGATTGTGGAGGTGGACTTTAAGGACGGGGTTACCGATCTGCAAAAGCTGTCTGCCGCCATTGACGGTGGGACTGCTGCGGTACTGGTGCAAACCCCCAATTTCTTTGGACACCTGGAGGATATTCCGGCTATTGAAGCCATGATCCACGAGGCCAAAGGCCTGTTGGTCATGAGTGTTAACCCGCTTTCCCTGGGCCTGCTGGAGTCTCCCGGCAAGCTGGGAGCCGATGTTGTGGTGGGGGATGCCCAGCCCTTGGGGATTCCCGCCTCCTTCGGCGGCCCCACCTGCGGCTTCTTCGCGGTGACGGAGGCGCTGATGCGCCGGATGCCCGGCCGGATCGTAGGCCAGACGGTGGACAAGGACGGCAAACGCGGTTTTGTGCTGACGCTTCAGGCCCGGGAGCAGCATATCCGCCGGGAGAAGGCCACCTCCAATATTTGCTCCAACCAGGCGCTGCTGGCGCTGTGCGCTTCCGTCTATATGTCCGTCATGGGCAAAGAGGGCTTCCGCGAGGCGGCGCTTCTGAACTACCGCAAAGCGCGGTACGCCGCAGGACTGGCGGAGGCTCCCGGGGGACAGGTGCGGCTTGCCTTTGCCGCTTCCTTCTTTAATGAATTTGTGCTTCGGCTGCCGGAGGGTGCGGATATCCAAGCGGTGAACACCAAGCTGCTGGAAAAAGGCTTCCTCGGCGGATATGATCTGGGGGTGGCTTATCCCGAGCTGTCCGGACACATGCTGGTGGCTGTTACCGAGCAGCGGACCAGGGATGAAATCGACGCATTCATGCGGGAACTGGAGGCTTGTCTATGAAACCGGAAAAAGCGCTGATCTTTGAATTGAGCAAGCCGGGCAGAACCGCCTATTCGCTGCCCGAATGCGACGTCCCTGAGGCGGACCCGGCCAAGGGAATTCCCGCCGGTCTGCTGCGTACCGTCCCCGCTGCACTTCCTGAGGTGTCGGAGGTGGATGTGGTCCGCCACTATACGGAGCTGTCCCGGCGGAACTTCGGTGTGGACAACGGCTTCTACCCGTTGGGCTCCTGCACCATGAAATATAACCCCAAGCTCAATGAGGACGCCGCCCGGCTGCCCGGCTTTGCCCGGATCCATCCGTACCAGCCGGAGTCCTCCGTCCAAGGGGCGCTGGAGCTGCTCTTCACGCTGCAGCAGGATTTGGCCGCGCTTACGGGCATGGATGCGGTGACTCTGCAGCCTGCGGCCGGCGCCCATGGCGAATGGACGGGGCTGATGCTCATCCGTGCCTACCACGAAAGCCGCGGTGAACGCCGCACCAAGGTGCTGGTGCCCGATTCGTCCCACGGCACCAACCCGGCCAGCGCCACCACCGCCGGCTTCGAGACGCTGACCATTCCCTCCGATGCCGGCGGGATGGTGGACTTGGAGGCGCTGCGGGCTGCGGTTGGCTCCGATACCGCTGCGCTGATGCTGACCAACCCCAGCACCCTGGGGCTGTTCGAGCGCCATATCGTGGAGATTGCCGAAATTGTCCATGAGGCGGGCGGTTTGCTGTATTATGACGGGGCCAACTCCAACGCCATCATGGGAATTACGCGGCCGGGGGACATGGGCTTTGATGTGGTGCATCTCAATTTGCACAAAACCATGAGTACCCCCCATGGCGGCGGAGGCCCCGGTGCAGGACCTGTTGGTGTGAAGGAGAAGCTGATTCCCTTCCTGCCGAAGCCGGTTGTAGGCCGCCGTGCAGACGACGGCACCTACTTCTGGGATTGGGACCGTCCGGCATCCATCGGCCGGGTGAAATCCTACTACGGCAACTTCGGCATTCTGGTGCGGGCGTATGCCTACATCCGATCTTACGGGCCGGAGGGGCTTAAGCGGGTGTCCGAATGTGCGGTGTTGAACGCCAACTATATGCGCAAGCGGTTGGAGCCCTACTTCTATGTGCCGTATCCGGGTGTGTGCAAGCATGAATTTGTCCTCTCCGGCAAAAATCTGAAGCAATATGGCGTCCGCACGTTGGATGTAGCCAAACGTCTGCTGGATTTCGGCTATCATCCGCCGACTATTTATTTTCCGCTTAATGTGGAGGAATGTATCATGATCGAACCCACGGAGACGGAAAGCAAGGAGACGCTGGATGGCTTTATCGACACCATGATCCAAATTGTGGAGGAAGCCGCCCACGACCCTGAGCTGGTCAAAAATGCCCCATACGAAACCGTGGTGAAGCGGCTGGACGAAACAACGGCAGCCCGGAAGCCCGTGCTGAACTGCACCTGCGGGTAATAGGCTTCACCTAACGTCGGGTGCCGTCACTAACGTCGGGTACCGTCACTAACGTCGGGTACCGTCACTAACGTCAGGTGCCGTCACTAACGTCAGGTGCCGTCACTAACGTCGGGTGCCGTCCACTAACGTCGGGTACCGTCACTAACGTCGGCTAACGGACCGCACAGCCTTTATTCCGCCCCAAAGTGGCATGTAGGGAATCTTACGGACACCAGAGCCGCTATTTGCGCCGAATTCTCTCCATTCGGGGGGGGGGCTGGTCAAATAGCGGCCCTCTGGGCCGTTTCATTTTCGAATCGGTGATTTTGAGCCAAATA
>JAEWAA010000153.1 GCA_023391955.1 Bacillota bacterium
CCTTCCGCTGCACGGCTTGTCTCAGCGGCGGAATTTGATAATAACATAGATTTCAACAGGAATGCAACACTTATTTTTTAAAATACACTTTATCCGGTAAGAGTCAGCTTCAAAGCTACCAGTAAGGCTAACCCCGGAACGCCCAGAACCCCGATAGTGGACAGCGTATACGCATTGATCGGCACCTGGAACATATACCGCTGCCCTACCCAGTTCACGGCATAAAGAAGAAGCGCCGCGGCGATGACGTGCAGGCCCAGTGTCTTCAGCCAGGCGCCCGCACTGCGGTTGCGCAGTACGAGCAGCACCAGCGAAGAAAGAGACAATAGAAAAACAGCCCACCAAAGATATTGCATCCTTTACCCCTCCTGTCAAAAACCGGCCGCCTGGCCCCTGCTTTTTTTGGCTGCTTCTTTTCCTTTGCCGGTTGAGGAATGCATGTGCTGAGCCTGGGTCGCCACCAGCAGACCATCCTCCCATTGCATCAGCTTGGCCTGCCGCAATAGCATTACATAGCGTTTTTCCGCCGCTTCCAGCGCAAAGATGGCATAATCAATCTGGTCCTTCTCCACTACCCACTCCAGCCGTTGTTGGGCCGTGGTCCATTCCAGATGGGCTTTGCGGATCTCCTGGTGCATCCCCACCTTATCCAGAAACCTGGGCTCCTCCATCTTTTTTTGCACCTTGCCCTTCCATAAAGGGATTAATCCCATACAAACCCTCTCCTTTCCGGTGAACCGGCATGTCCTTCTTTCTAGATATATGGTTATCTCAAGAAAGTTTAGAACCGAAACCTGTCCGAAAAGGTAACCCGTACAGCATTTACCCATAAAAAAGAAGACCCGAGGGTCTTCTTACATGCACTTCATCCAAATCGGATACCGCTACAGCTCCCGGCGTCCTTCCAGGGCTTTGGTCAACGTCACTTCGTCGGCGTACTCCAGGTCTCCCCCTACAGGCAGCCCGTGGGCAATCCGCGTCACCTTGATCCCGAAGGGACGGACCAGCCGCGAAAGATACATCGCCGTTGCCTCTCCCTCAATATTGGGGTTGGTGGCGAGGATCAGCTCCTGCACCTTGTCGTCACCCAGACGTTTCAGGAGTTCGGCAATATAGATATCATCCGGCCCGATCCCCTCCATGGGGGAGATGGCGCCGTGCAGCACGTGATAATAGCCGTGGAATTCCTTGGTGCGCTCCATGGCCACCAGGTCCTTGGATTCCTGGACCACACAAATCACTGAGCCGTCCCGGGTTTTGTCTTGACAGATCCGGCACGGGTCCACATCGGTAATATTGCAGCAGGAGGAGCAATAATGGAGGTTGCGCTTCACATTCACCAGCGCCTTGGCAAATTCCAGGACCTCCTCCTCCTTCATATTCAATACAAAGAAGGCCAGGCGTCCGGCCGTTTTGGGGCCGATACCCGGAAGGCGGGTAAAAGAGTCAATCAGTTTCGCTAAAGGTTCCGGGTAAAACAAGCCAGCAGCCCCTTCTTTTCTTAAAATGGTTCTGCACGGTCAGCCCGCGCAGGCAAACGATTAGAACAAACCAGGGATCTTCATGCCGCCGGTGAACTTGCCCATATCCTTGTTGGCCAGCTCGTCGGCTTGATTCAAGGCGTCATTCACAGCTGTCAGAACCAGGTCCTGCAGCATTTCCACATCCTCCGGATCAACCGCCTCCGGCTTAATAGCAATAGAAACAATCTTTTTCTGACCATTGGCCACTACCGTCACAACTCCGCCGGCAGTACCTTCTACCGTCTTGGAGGCAAGCTCTTCCTGGGCCTTCATCATTTGCTCCTGCATTTTCTTCACTTGCTTCATCATTTGGTTCATGTTATTCATTGTTATCGCTCCTTTGTAAAAATAGGTCTTTGTCAGTCTTCCCTGATCCGGACAAGATCCTCGCCGAACAGCTTAACCGCCTCCTGCACCCATTCACCTTCCGCCGGCTGAGATGCCTCTTGCTCCAGCTTCAGCTCCTCCGGCTGAGCCTGTCCGGCACCGGAGGATTGGGCTTCTTTCCACTCATTCATCATTACCGTAGCCAACCGTGCAGGCTGGCCCAATACCTGGGTTAGCACCTGTTCGATCACCTGCTTATTGGCAGGTTTTTCGGTCGTTTCCCGGTGCATCGGGCTTTTGAAGGCAACCAGTACCTGATCATCCTGGCAGCCCACGGGCTCCCCATCCACAAGCCAGGCATGAACGGTAATACGCGCTTCCTTCACCCCTGACAGCACCTGGCTCCACTTGGCTGCAACCTGCTTGAAGAAGGGGGACTGCCCCTCCTTCAGAAAGCCGTCCAGCTTGATGGTGGACCTGCGGACAGCCGGAGCAGAAGCACGCCCACCCGGAGCCTGGCCGGGAGCACGGTTTGCCGCAGGCTGCGGACTGGCAGCAGCCGGTGGATTCCGCAAGAGTCCGGCCAGCTGTTCTTCCAGTTGGCCGATCCGCCGCTTCAAGAGCTGAAGCTCCTCTTGGCCGACCGATCCAACCGGTCCGGCAGCACCTGCCGCAGAGGCCATAGCCGGAACGTCCGCCTGACGGGCAGAGGCTTCACCGGCCGAAGCCAGCGTACACAGCTTCAGCACCGCCACCTCAAACAGCGTCTGCGGCTGGGTGGAATATTTCATTTCGTTCTGGAAATGGTTCAATACTTCCATAATGGCAAACAGGCGGTCCGCAGAGAAGGTCTCTGCCATGGCCTTAAACCTGGGAATATCCAGCACCCGTTCCGTCACGGTCTGGGAGCCGGGAACCATTTTGATCATCAGAATATCGCGGAAATAAAGCAGCAGATTCTCCATGCAGCGGTCTGCGCTTTTGCCTTCCTGCATCAGCTGGCTGATCCAGTTCAGAGCTTGGCCGCTGTCTCCTTCGCGGATATGGGCGACCAGCTCGGCGAACCGCTCGCCGGCAATCCCTCCGGTCATGGCAACGGCATCGTCATAGCTGATGGCATTGCCCGTAAAGGAGATAATCTGGTCCAGCAGGCTCAGCGCATCACGCATGCCCCCCTCGGACAGGCGGGCAATGTATTGGGCCGCTTCCACTTGGAGCTCCACACCCTCCTCACGGCATACCTCGAGAAGACGTCCGACCTCCTCCTCCAGAGGAATCCTCCGGAAATCAAAGCGCTGGCACCGGGAAATGATCGTCGCCGGAATACGGTGCGGCTCGGTGGTCGCCAGGATGAACATCACATTGGGAGGCGGCTCCTCCAATGTTTTGAGGAGGGCATTAAACGCCTCAGTGGTGAGCATATGGAC
>JAEWAA010000211.1 GCA_023391955.1 Bacillota bacterium
CTTGTCCGCACAAAAATAACCGTGGCGGATAAACTGGAAACGCTCCTCCGGGGAAGCATGGCGGATAGCCGGTTCCATCTTCACTTGATTCAGCACCGTACGGGAAGCGGGATTGATCCGTGTGCTCCAATCCGGCTCCTCCTCCTTGGGCAGCTCATCATTGATCAGCAGCCTGTCGAACAAATGCACCTCCGCTTCCACCGCATGAGGAGCGGAAACCCAGTGGATCGTCCCCTTCACCTTCCGTTCCGTAAACCCGCTGCCGCTTTTGGTACGGGGGTCATACATGCACAACAACTCGGTGATTTCCCCTGTATGGGGGTCCCGGATAACCTCCTGGCACCGGATAAAATAAGCCCCCTTCAGCCGTACCTCCCCGCCGGGGAACAACCGGTGGAAACCCTTGGGCGGTTCCTCCATAAAATCCTCCCGCTCGATAAACAATGTCCCCGAAAAAGGCACCTCCCGTTTACCCATCTCTTCATTTTCGCTGTTGTTTTCGATTTCCAGAAGCTCGGCCCCGGCTGCGGGATAATTGGTGATGGTCACCTTCAACGGTTGGAGAACCGCCATAAGGGTGACGGTGTTTTGCTTCAGCTCTTGTCTGGCGCAATGCTCCAGCAGTGTTATATCAACCGTTGTCTGTACCCGGATATTGCCGGTCTCTTCAATAAAACGGCGGATGCTTGCAGGGGTAAAGCCCCGCCGCCGGAGGCCCCGGATGGTAGGCAGCCGCGGATCATCCCAGCCGTCCAGATAACCTCCATGAACCAATTGACGCAGATAACGTTTGCTGGTGACAACTCCGGTAATATTCAGCCGGCCGAATTCCCGCTGGCGGGGAGGCTCGTGAATGCCGAGTTCCTTCAGCACCCATTCGTATAAGGGTCGGTGGTCTCTGAACTCATTGGAGCAGAGGGAATAGGTGATTCCTTCGATGGCATCCTGGATGGGATGGGCAAAATCATAGGTTGGGTAAATGCACCAGCTGCGTCCGGTGCGGTAATGCTCCGCATGGATGATCCGGTAAAGCACCGGGTCCCGGAGATTGATGTTGGGGGAGGCCATATCGATTTTGGCCCGGAGCACCTTGGAGAAGGCGGGATGTTCACCCCGTTTCATTTCCTCCAACAAAGCCAGGTTTTCTTCGGGTGAACGCTCCCGCCACGGACTGTTCCGGCCCGGCTCCGTCAAGGTTCCTCTGTAGACGGTCATTTCCTCGGGCGTCAGATCGCAGACATAGGCCTTGCTTGCCCGGATCAGCTTCACGGCAGCGGCATAAACCTCGGCGGAATAATCCGAGCCGTAATAAATATGCCTGCCCGGATCGTAGCCCAGCCACCGGATATCCTCGATAATCGCTTGGACGTAAGCAGCGTCCTCCTTCAACGGGTTGGTGTCGTCCATCCGCAGGTGGAACTCGCCGCCGTAACGCTGGGCCGCCATATAGCTGGTATGGATGGCATAGACGCTGCCGATATGCAGGTAGCCGTTGGGCTCCGGCGGGAACCGGGTGCACATTCCTCTGGAGAAGGGCTCCGACTCCAGCTCCTCCGCAATTTGCCGCAGCAGGAAATGTTCTTTCTCGAGATTCATTTCGTGACTCAAGTTAATCTCCTCCTAAAGTAATAAAATGAACGCAAAAAAACTCCGACCTCCAAGACAAAGATTGTCTTGGGGACGAAGTTTCGCGGTGCCACCCCAGTTCAACGGGCATGTCGCCATACCCGTCCTCATCTCAAGTACGGCAAAGCCTACAGGCTCTGCGATACTCCAGCTCTGTAACGGGAGCGCCCGTCAGCCATCCCCCTGCGGGTTCCGGACTGCTGTTCGGAGTCTTGGTTCGGGTCAAGGCGCCAGACTCCTTCGCAGCTGCCGGAGCTCTCTGTACAAGCGCGTATGCCCTACTCTTCTCGTCATCACGTTTCGATTTATCTAGGATCATAACAAACTGCGGCAGGTTTGTAAACGGGCAGGTTTGCATAAAAAATGATAACGAACATCAAATGTATCTTATTCCGCAAAATGGTCCGTTTTGAGGCAGATAGGATACATAAAATGTATGCTATCGGCGTAAAAGGGGATTGTTTTCGGGAAAAAAAGGGCTTTAGCATACATTTCATGATCGCTATTCCTCAAATTATTGTTGTTTACGCCAAATAACGATCATTTTATGGCGCTTACACAAACGCCGTAACCAACGAAACCCCTGAGAAAATGAAAGTTTGACCAAAAACAAAATAATTCGAAAACAAACGAAAACATATTGATAATAATATGAAAATAATAGATAATGAGTTTATTGAAAACGATGATAAACGGGAGTGAACGAAAATGAAAGACTGGTCAGCCCTTCCCAATTGTTATGACCCCATGAAGCTTCTGGGCCTGGAGCTCGTAGAGGTATGTGAAGCTGCGGCGGTGGCGTCCGCCCATTGGATCGGCCGGGGCAAAAAAAACGAAGCGGACGATGCGGCCACCACGGCTATGCGCCTTTTGCTGAACCGGCTGCCTATGCGGGGTACCGTGGTCATCGGCGAAGGGGAGCTGGACGAGGCGCCCATGCTCTATATTGGCGAAGAGCTGGGCACGGGCAGCGGACCTGCCGTGGATATTGCCGTGGACCCTCTGGAAGGCACCAGTCTGGTAGCCGACGGCCGGGAAAATGCCATTTCGGTTATTGCCTTGGCACCCCGGGGGGGCCTGCTGCACGCTCCCGATATGTATATGGAGAAAATCGCCGTAGGGCCGGAGGCCAAGGGCTGTGTGGATCTGGACCGCAGCGTAGTGGAGAATGCCTGTGCGGTGGCGGAGGCTTTGCGGAAACCCGCCTCGGAGGTCACCATTGCCATCCAGAAGCGGGAGCGGCATGAGGAAGCCATCGCCGCCTTGCGCGAGGCGGGCTTCAAGGTGATGACCTTCCAGGAGGGGGACGTATCCGCGGCGGTTGCGACGGCGGTTTCCGGCTCGGAAGTAGATATGTTCTACGGCATCGGCGGTGCGCCGGAAGGTGTTGTGTCCGCGGTGGCGCTGCGGTGCCTGGGTGGGGACATGCAGGGCAGGCTATTGCCCCAGGACCGGGTGGAGGCGGATCGCTGCCGCCGGATGGGCATCAAGGATTGCCGGGTTATTCTCCGCCTGGAGGATATGGTCCGCTCCGACGATTGCCTGTTTGCGGCGACGGGCATCACCGAAAGCCCGATGCTTCAAGGGGTGAAGAGGCAGCAGGACCAATGGCTGACCCATTCCATGCTGGCTTTGGGACGCAAGCGGCAGATGTATTTCCTGAAGAATCTCCGCGCCCAGCCTGCGGAGGAGAACAGCTCACCGGCCCAGCGTGAGCCGGCATTATGTGTTTGAATCCACCGGCAAAAGGTGGTAAGGTGGGTTTATCCTATGAATGTTGCAGGTGATTTCTGTTGTCCAAAAATCTAATGGCAGACGAGCGCAGGTCGCTCCTGATCGAATATTTGACCAAACACCAGCGGGCCACGGTAAAGGAGCTTTCCCTGGAGCTTCAGGTTTCCGAAGCCACGCTGCGGACGGATTTGAATCTGCTTGAGGAAGAAGGCATTCTCCGCCGGATCCACGGCGGGGCTGTGCTGGTGGCCCAGCAGCAAGTGGTGCCTGCGGGCTCGTCCTTCAGCTTTTCCGCCCGAGAAAAGAAGAACACCGATGAAAAAGCGGCCATCGGCCAAAAAGCCATGGATTTCCTCCAGGAGGGGCAGTGCATCATGATTGATGCCAGTACCACCGCCTTGGAGCTGGCCAAGAGCCTTAAGCGGACCCAAATCAAATTGACGGTGATTACCAGCGGAATTTATACGGCGTTGGAGCTGAAGGATAACCCGTATCTCCACGTGATTCTCATCGGCGGTGTGCTCCGTATGGGCTCCGGCGCCATTGAGGGCACCTTGGGAGCAGGGATACTGGGTGAGGTTCGCGCTGATCTGCTTTTTACCTCCCCCGCGGGCTTCAAGCCCGACAGCGGACTGATGGATTTTAACGTCTATGAGGTGGAGCTGAAGCGGAGGATGGTGGAGTCTGCGGACCGGGTTGTCGCCCTGATCGACAGCACCAAGTTCAATGTGGGCTCCATCGCCAGCTACGCCCAGTCCGGCAAAATCCATGACGTCATCACAGATACCGGAACACCGCCGGAGATGATCCGGCAATTGGAGGAGTCGGGAATCCGGGTGTCCACGGTCAGAGCACAGAGGTAGAAGCGGATGAGAATCGGAATAGGCAGTGACCATCTTGGTTTTGAATTGAAGGAAAAGCTGAAGAACTATCTGGCAGGCCGCGGCTATGAGGTTACGGACTACGGCTGCCCCAGCACGGAGCATGTGGATTACCCCGATATTGCGTTTCAGGTAGCGGGTCAGGTGCTGTCCGGGAACCACCCGAGAGCAGTGCTGGTATGCGGCACCGGCAACGGCATGACCATCGCCGCCAACAAGGTGAAGGGGATCCGGGCGGCACTTTGCCATGATCCCGTATCTGCAGAGCGTGCAGGCAAAAGCAATGACGCCCAGATTCTCTGCATGGGAGCGTTAATCATTGATTTCGAGAAGGCCAAGGAGGTTGTGGACCTGTGGCTGGCTTCGGAATTTCAGGGTGGCCCCTCCGCCCGCAAAATCGCAAAAATCCGGCAGCGTGAAGAAAGCGGGGAGTTGGATACGGATTCTCCCGGCTTCTGCTGAATAAACCATAGCTACATAAAAAAGCCCCCTTGCTTCCGGATGGAAGTTCGGGGGTTTTGTGTTGTTTTAGCGCTCCAGCTTGAAGGCGGGAGTTTCGGCAATTACGGTATCCTTGCTGTCGATCACATTGATCTTGATCTCCAAAGGAGTACCGGCTTTGTTCAGCTCGGCGGGAATTGTCGCCAGAAGCTTCTCATGGCAATCATAGGTGCTTTTCACTGTTTTGCCATTGACCACAACGGTGGAGAGCTCGGGGAAGTTATGCCCCGCAATTTCCACCTTCATGTCATGACCCGGAGCAGCTGTTGGATCCACGGGGGTGACGGAGGTGATGTCCATGGTCCCCAGTCCGAGGATAAAATTGGGCGACAGGATTTTGTCCTTGATTTCGGCATAACCATGCTGTTCCCCAAACATGATATCATACTGCAGCTTCTCATAATCCTTCAGATCCTCTGCCTTGATATTCATCTTGGCGTAATAATCCTGCGGCGGGATAACAGGGATTTTCTTATAGAGCTCCTTCAGATAATCCGTATAATAAGTGCCCTTCAGCTGTGCCTTCTCCAGAATATACGGCCCCAGGAAGGAGGGGCTCATATAAAGATCCTCGCGCCCTTCGGGCAGATAATTGTTCCAGATCAGGAGCGGAGTGCGGTACATTTTGGTGAGAAAATCCGGATCTTCGGTTCCGCTGATGTACTTGGCATCAATAAAGCCCTTGTAATCATCGCCCAAGGAGGGCAGATGGTCCCCGAAGAACACCAGAATCGTCGGTTCATTGGTCTGGCTGAAATGATCCACCAGCTTCAAGAGCATCCGGTCCGCGCCGTTGATGCCTTGGGAGAGTGTCTCCAGGAAACCCTTAGCTTGGCCATCCACTCCGCTGATTTTGAACGTATTTTCCTTAAACTTGCCGGGCCAGAAGTGGAAGTGGTTTTCCATGGTATTGGTGAAGATCATATCAGGACCGGAGCTGGCCTTGCTTTCCTTAATGATAAGATTGGCGGCTTCGTCGTCCGCCAGATAAGGGCCTTCAAACTTCTGGTCGAAGAATTCCTGGCTGATGAACTTGGAGAAGCCCATATTTTTGTAAACCGTCTTGCTGTTGAAAAACCAGTTGTGGAACGGGTTGATGGACACCGTATTGTAGCCCTGGCGGGATGCAATGGAGGCCAGCGAATCCACCTGGCGGGTCATATACTGGTTATAGGGTGTGGAGCCCGGCGGCATAAAGCGCATGCTGTTGCCGGTAAGCACCTCATATTCCACGTTAGCGGTTCCCCCTCCGTATTGGGGAGAGAGCAGCCAGCCGCTGGTGAACTTTTCGGACAGCTGGTGAAAGCCGGGAATCGGGTCCTTGCTAAATGTCAAATTCGGAATAATCGTCGGATCCCAGAAGGCTTCGCTGAGCACTACGATAATATTCGGCTTCACATCGGTCTGACCGGCCTTAACCGGATCGCTTGCGCGGTTGACGATAGCCGTGATGGCACTTTCGTCATAACCGGCCACCTTGCTGACATTCATATGATTCAGATTCAGGAGGGTGGAGAGCATAAGACCGTTGGTCAGAATATTATCCTTCTGGTTCCAAGGCTTCTCTTCAATGCCGAAGACCCCTTGCATCATGGCTTTGGGCTGATAATAGACGAATGCGATGAAGATGGCGGCTGCCGCCACAAAGGCGATTCTTTCCTTGCCGCGGATCTTGCGGACCATCTCGGGAATGAAATACAACAGACCGATGCTGGAAGCCACATACACGGCAATGCCGATGAGCGTCTTCGGCTTCATGATATTCTGGAGATATTGGGTCATATCCTCCGTTTCGCTGGTAAGCACGAAATCGGTGGGAAGCAAAGGAACACCAAGAATCTTCATTTTAATGCCGCTGATCAGGGACAGTAAAAAAGCGATTGCAAAAACCGTCCAATACGCCCATCGGGTACGGCCGAAAATAGCCGTGAACAGCAGCAGCAGACCGGTCAGCAGAACCATATTGGCAAGAAATGCGGGAATGTGATGATACGTCCATTGAACCGCATCCTTGGCGGAGGAACGGCTCAAAAACTCCATTAAAAAGACCAGCCATGCACCCAGTAAAAAAAGGACGTATCTGCTGCGCAAATAACGTCCCGTAGAAATCAGCCACTTCTTCATAGCATTTCTCCCAATGTAAACGTTGTGTAAAGCCACACTGAACGTATTATACCATGGGCCTATTCTATGGGAAACGGCTTTTTTTCTCCATTATGCGGTTTTCTCTTGAACGAATTATGAACGTTTATGGACAGGGGGGACAAGGCTTACCAGTTCATCTTCTTGCGAAGGGCGGTGATGTGGGCGGTATGGTGCCTGCCGTGCCAATCATATAAACCCAACGCTTTGCGGAGAGGCACCAGCTGCCGGCTTTCCGGATGGAAAAAAGCGCGGCTGGACTCTTCCTCACTCATCCCCTCCAGGAGCAGACACCATCTTTGGTGAAGCCCCTCCAGCAATTTCAGGGAAACCTCTACAGAGGCTGAAGAATCGGGCAGCTCCGCCCACAGCTCCTCCCGGTAAGGTTTGATCACCGGCTCCTCCTCGGTCAAAGCCAGCTTAAAGCGGATGTAGGAATTCATATGGGAATCCGCCACATGGTGGACAACCTGGCGTACGGTCCAGCCCTCGGGCCGGTAAGGGGTATCCAGCTGCTCTTCCGTAAGGCCTGCAACCGCCTCTCTCAGCTGGTCCGGAAGCTCGCGGATGCCCTTCGTCCAGTTGGACCTCCGCTCCCCATTCCATTCCCCATCCCACGAAAATTGACCCAGCGGAAAACGCAGCTCCTCCATTGTATCCATGTTTTGTTCGCTCATACGGCACGGCTCCTTTGCTCCTTTTGGATTAATGAATATTGTACCAAAGGAGACGGCAAGTTGTGATGAAGAGTGGCGATGGGAATCATCGGGAGGACTGATGGGAAGCCGGACCGTGTTAATAAAAAACGCCTAGGAGGAAGCTGCCCGCTTCGGCCGGGCGGAAGGGGGTTGTTTCGGCTGGGGCTGGCTGCGCGGGACTGCCGTTTTGTCCAGCCCTTCTTGGTAGGCTTTGAAGCTGTGGCTGCTAAAAGGGTTAATCTTGCGGTTATGAAGCGGGTAGCTCCGGCCGCCATGGCGGTATTGCACCCCCAAAAAATCTTCCGGGGGCATGGTCGTCACCCAGTCGCCTTCATTCACTGCCCGGACGCAGGAGGAGGTGCGTTTGGCCAGAGCCTCCGCAAAGAGTGGATTGCCCACCCGGGGTGCGCCGAAGGTATACAGCCTGACGGACGAGGCGTATTTTCGTACCGCCGGGTCCATGGCACACAGACAGGCCAGAGCTCCTCCCAGACTGTAGCCGGTGACGTACAGCTGTTTGCGGGATTTCACTTGGGCAAGCGCCTTGCGCAAGCCGGGGCGGAGCAGTCCGTACAGCTGGGTAAACCCGGCATGGGTTCTCCAGCCTTTCCCTGTCTGATAAGGGTAGGCAGTTTGGGTGACCAGCAGATCCTTCTTTAAATCTTCCGCATCCTTGGTGCCGCGGAAGACGATGATGAGCTGTGTGCGGGATTGGGCGATATATCCCATCCGGGGAAAACCCGGCGCCTCCAGCGCAGCAAGATAGCTGAAGCCCCGGGGAAGCTCGGGGGGCAGACCGGTCCGGTAAAGTCTTATGGCTTGGGCAATAAAATTAGCCATGCGCAGCAGCTGGCTGTGTTCGGTCATTCAGGCTCCCCCTTGTGAGTCTTTCGTTACTACACCTTATGCAAAGCTGGAAACACATGCTATAATGTCACGTAGAGCTTACATAAGGCGGTGGAAAACATCGGAAATTTACATTGGTCTACTTGGGTTTTGCTATTGTTTTGTCTTCTTTGCGCCGGCTTGACGGCCAAATACTGGTCCTTGCCCAACCGCAAGGAAGCACGGGGCCTGAAGACGGCCGCATTGCTGGCCGGCTCACTGGCAGTATTAATGGGAGCGTTTAATTCCTCCGGAATGTGGGAGAGCCGGGATAAGAATGAATCCATGAATCTGATCCAGATTTATGGCATGACATATGACCGTTCCGGCAGCGGAATTATGGTGGCCACCCACGAAGGCATCAAATGGTGGCGGGACAACCGCTGGCAGTCGGAAGCGGGAGACCGTCATGATTTTGTGGCCTTTGCCCCGTTTGAGGGGGGATTTTATGCCAGCGGGAAGCCCGGGCCGGGCTCCAAGCTGCCTAACCCTTTGGGTTTAACCAAAAGCACGGATGCCGGCAAAAACGTACAGCTGCTGGCATTGGAGGGGAAGGTGGAATTCCACTTTTTGGCCTCGACAGTGCGTTCTCCCGCCATTATCTATGGCTATCATGAAACCTACGGGGTTCAGCCGCTACGCCAGCCCGGCCTGTATTATACGACGGATGAGGGCGGCAGCTGGATACGGTCATCCATGAAGGGATTTGAGGGTGAACCCACCGGATTGGCAGTGCATCCGGAGCGGCCGGAGCTGGTGGTTATGGGTGCAAGAGACGGGTTGTTTTTGTCCCAGGATAAGGGGAATACCTTCGAGAAGGTGCTGCCCGGTCTGGGGATATCCTCCCTCTCCTTTGATAGGGACGGTATGATCACTGCAGGGACCTTCAAGGATAAGCCGGCTCTCTTGCAGCTGGATTCCACCGGCAAACAAACGGCGGAGATTCCTCTGCCCGAGCTGAAGGGGGATGCGGTGGCATTTTCTGCGCATAATCCTGTGAAGCCTGAAGAACGGGTAATCAGCACCTACGAACATGATTTGTATCTGACGTCCGACGGTGGAGCGACCTGGTACCAACTGGCTGCCGGAGGGAAAACAAAGCCCGCTCCGGAGCGGGTGCCTAATGCCGGTCAGAAGCCGGAGGGAAAATAGCTTTATATGAAGCAAGAGGTAAGGGGGAAGCTGCATGAAATTCCAGCGGACAGCTTTACAGGTTGAGGAAGCCGCGGCACGGATATTGGAACGGGTACAGCCGGGACGGACGGAAACCGTTCCCTTGGCGGAAGCATGGAGCCGCTATCTGGCGGAGCCCTTGGCTGCAGACCAGCCGGTGCCCCATTTCCGGCGTTCGGGTATGGACGGATATGCTCTCCGGGCGGAGGAAACGGCGGGAGCGTCGGAGGATTCCCCCGTCCGTCTGGCGGTAACGGGAGTGATTCCCTGCGGCAGCGTCTACGGCAGGAGGCTTGAGCCCGGGCAGGCGGTCCGGATCATGACCGGGGCTGCGGTTCCCGATGGTGCGGATGCGGTGGTCAGGCTGGAGGACACACTGCCGGAGGAGGAAGGGGCAGGCGGCACGGTTTCCATTCTGCGGAGTGCGAAAGCGGGCGCCAATATTTCTGAAATCGGGCTGGAAATTGTCCAAGGGGAGATGCTGCTGGAGGCGGGACAGCGGATTGGTCCGGGAGAAGCTGCTTTGTTGGCTATGTTCGGGGCTGCCCAGGTGAAGGTGTATGCCCGGCCGCGGGTTGCAGTGTTCGCCACCGGATCAGAGCTGCTTGCCGTAGAGGAGCCCCTTGCACCGGGCAAAATCCGCAACAGCAACAGCTATATGCTGCTGGCGCAGCTGCGGGAGGCGGGATGTGAGCCGGTTCTGGCCGGGGCGATTCCAGATGAACTGGAGCTGGCCCGTCAGGCGATCACTGCTGCTATGGATGAGTATGATATGGTGATTACTACCGGAGGTGTGTCGGTGGGGGATTATGATATCTTGTATGATCTGACCACGGGCTGGGATGGAGAGCTTCTATTTAATAAGCTGGCCATGCGTCCGGGCAGTCCGACCACCGCCAGTGTCCGGCGCGGCAAGCTGCTGTTTGCCCTGTCGGGGAATCCGGCAGCCTGCTTTGTAGGTTTTGAGCTGCTGGTCCGTCCGGCAGTCCGGAAGCTTATGGGCGGCGAGGACGTTGGTTTAGGCAGCTTCCCTGCTCTGCTGAAGGCGGATAGCTTAAAAACGGACGCCAAGTTTACCCGCTTCGTCCGCGGGGTCCGCACCGTAGGGGCGGAAGGGCAGCTATGGGCCGCACCTGTGGGTGTGGATGCCTCCAGCATTACCGTATCCCTGCGGGATGCCGACTGTCTGATCGTGGTGCCGCTGGGAGATGCCCCGCTGGTGCAAGGGGCGCTGGTCCGTGTGATGCCTCTTGGAGGGAGTCGGTTATGACACAGCCGGTTGTGGTACAGGTGGTCGGCTACAAAAATTCCGGCAAAACCACTCTCGTTTGCCGGCTTGTGGAGCGGTTGGCCGCCAGGGGAATTGTAGTCGGGACGGTTAAGCATGATGCCCACCGCTTCGAAATGGATGTGGAGGGCAAGGACACCTGGCGCCACCGGGAGGCCGGCGCGCGGGTAGTAGCCATCTCTTCAGAGGTCATGGGCCGCACCTGCTATCTGGAGGAGCGGTACACGCCGCTTTCGGAGATGCTGGAGCGGATGCGGGACATGGATGTGGTGCTGGTGGAGGGTTTCAAAACGGAAGGATACCCCAAGCTGGCGATGATCCGCCAGGAGGAGCAGCTGGAGCTGCTGGGCAGGCTGGAGTCTCTTCTTGGAGTAGCCAGCTGGCTGCCTGAGGAGACGGTCCGGGGCGCTGCCGGATTGGGTGTGCCGGTTTTGGACAAGGATGACGCGGAGGGGCTGGAGGCGCTGGTCCTGAAGCTGCTGGCCCGGTAGAGCAGGGCTGCGGGGGCTGATACGGAACTCTTACCGGCGCTGATGCAGGAAAGCTGCGGCCTACGTCTGCCAGTGAAGGCTGCCGCTATAACGCTGGATGGTTGGCCATTCGGTGGAGGCAGCGGGTTTGCAGCTTGGGGTGTTTAGCGGAACGGGTTTTCCGCTATTGTTCAGGAGAGGCTTCCGCTGGTGGGATAGCGGAAGCCTTTTTCCGTTATCCGCTGGGTTTAACCCGTGCGGAGGCAAGAAATGCTGCGATAACGGAAAACCTCTTCCGTTATCCCGCCGGGAATTTTCCTTCGCCGGAAAATAGCGGAAGTTGGCTTCCCTTATGCCCGAGTGAGGCCTTCGGGATAAGGAAAATGGGGGTTGCATTTCGGTACGAGCCGTGATATTATTACAAACGTTGCAGATCCGTAGCTCAATGGCAGAGCAACCGACTC
>JAEWAA010000323.1 GCA_023391955.1 Bacillota bacterium
TCCTGTGCCATTTCGGGCGGCATCAGCCCATCTGGACCTGATCTTTTCCTTTCTGATGATGGCACCGGGTCACGGGAGTTTCTAACGGAAGCCACAGCCCTTATTTGGTCAAAAAGCGGCTTCCTGAAATTCTAACGGCGGTGAGCGCCGCTATTTGGTGTAAAACTGGGTTTTTGAGGCCTCGCTGATCAGAATCGCGGCTCTGGCCGCCGTTAGATTCTAGACGGGGCTGTTTTCACCAGAATAGCGGCTCTGGCCGCCGTTAGAATTTGGAAGGGGCCGATTCGTCGAAGCGGCGCTGACCGCAGTTAGCCCGGATGGTTAGCCCGGTCGGTTAGCTTCGGTCGATTAGCTCGGTAGATTAGCTCGGTCGGTTAGCTCGGTTGGCAGCCACAGCCCCTCCAAATCCCCGCTCACCCTTTTACGGCGCCGATCAAAATCCCCTTAACGAAAAACCTCTGGAAAAACGGGTACACAATCAGAATCGGCAGCACCACAATCATAGTGACGGTCATGCGAACAGAGGTGGGCGTCTGCATATTGGCCACACTGGCCGCCATGTCGGGAGAGCTGCGGATCAGCGCGGCCAGCGAACTGGACTCGTTCAGGTAGCGCCACAGGAGGAATTGCAGGGTGAAGTATTTGGTATTCGTCATCAGGAAAGCCGTATCCACAAAGGAGTTCCATTGGTTGACTGCGGAGAAAATGGTGATGGTGGCCAGAATCGGCATAATCAGCGGCACCATAATACTGCCGAAGCAACGCAGATACCCCGCCCCATCCATAGCTGCGGATTCCTCCAGGGCCGGCGGAATGGCCTCGATGAAGGTTTTGACAAGAATAATATTGAAGGGCGTTATAATCGTCGGCAGAATGTAGGCAAGATAGTTGTTGGTCAAATGCAGGTTGTTCATGGTGATGTACCAGGGAATCAGCCCGGCGCTGAAGTACATGGTAATAATGATGAACCGGTACCAGATGCGCCGTCCCCACATCTCATTTTTGGTGAAGAGGTACCCGAGAAAGGCGGATGAGGCAACCGTAAGCAGGGTGCCACAGACGGTCCGGTACACGGATACCAGGGCGGCGTGGCTGAGTCCGCTGATGGCCAGGACCTTGATGTAATTGCCGAAGTGGATGCCGCGGGGATAAAATTTGATTTCACCGGCCGCCGACAAATCATTGGCACTGACCGTATTGATGAACAGGTAATAGAACGGATACAGGCAGCTTAAAGTAAAAATGCCGAAGAACAGATACAGGCATATCTGAAACCCCACCTCACCCGCCGTCGTTTTCCTGCGCATATGTCCTCCCCCTTTCCGTTTAAATAATGGATTCGCCCCGGACTGCCTTGGAGAGTGTATTGGCGGTGAACAGCAGAAACACGCTTATGATGGATTTCAGCATGCTGACGGCGGTGGCGAAGGGAAAGTTGTTGGCGAAGGCGATATTGTACACGTACAGGTCCAGCACCTCGATGGAATCCTTGTTCATGGCGTTCTGGAAAGCGAAGTATTGCTCCATCCCGTTGTTCACAAAATTCCCGATGGACAGCAGCAGCAGCACGAAAAAGGTGGGCATCAGGCCGGGCACGGTAATATGCCAGATTTTGCGGAAGCGTCCCGCGCCGTCGGTTTCTGCCGCCTCGTAGAGGTCCTGGTCGATGCCCGCAATCGCCGCCAGATACAGGATGGCCCCCCAGCCCAGGGATTTCCACCAGTACCAGATGATCATTTTGAGCCAAATGTGGGAGGAGGACGCCAGGAAGTTGTAATCCTCCGGCACCCGTCCCAACCGGGCCAGCAGAGCGGTGATCACCCCGTTATCCACCGAAAAAAGGGAGAAGGCCAAGGCATACACCAGAATCCAGCTGATGAAATTGGGAATGGTGGTCAGTGTCTGCGCCAGCTTGCGGTACCAGCCGTGCCGGATTTCCGCCAGCAGAATGGCGAAGATAAGCGGAAAAAACGAGGTGATAATCCCCAGTGAGCTCATGGCCAGCGTGTTTTTCATTACCCGGAGAACCTCGGCTGTTTGGGTGGGGTTGGCGACGATGGACTTAAACCACTTGAGTCCGGCAAACGGCGTATCCTTCAGCGGTATACCAGGTATGTAGTCATAGAAGGCGTAAATCCATCCGCTTATCGGCAAGTAATAGAAGATAAACGTAATGACCAGAAACGGAAAGGCCATCAAAAACAGCTTATGCTTGTTCTGCAGCCCGCCCGCTCCCGGCTGCCGCTTTACCAGTGGTGGCTTGGCCTGCGCAGTCCTTTCCGTTGGCAGTTCCATCATAAACTCACCTGCCCTTCGCATTGTTTACGCTTTCATTTTACCGGACAACAGCCTTCCCCCGTGTGGGACGCCGGGCTCCGTTTTGGGGAGAACGGTTGCCGGTAATGGAACCATTTTCTCCGCATATCGGACCGTTTTCACACCTGGGCAAACACGCTAACGGAACTCAGCGGCCCTTAGAGACCAAAATCCGCTATTTGGCCGCGTTAACGGAACTGAACGACGCTTAGCCTGCTTAGCCGATCCAAATGGACAGCAAAATGTGCTCTAAGGTACGCTGAGTTCCGTTAGAAAACAAATTGGTCCAATTCCAGCCGCTAAGTGCTTCTCAGTTCCGTTAGCACTCCTGCAGAGTATCCTCGGGCAGCATAAATAACAAAAAAGCTGTCCCTTCGGTCATAGGAATGACTTCGGGACAGCTTATTTGATTTGAGCCCACATATTAGATAATCAGGCTGCTGACGGAAAAGCCCATGCCCACGTAGACAGAGGCCAGCAGAATGCCGACAGCCACGTTGCCTTTTTGCAGCTGCTCATGAAGGGTAAGCTTGGGTGTAACCAGCTCCAGCACCCAATATGCCACCAGCAGGCAGACGTAACCTACCGCAAACCACAAGGCCATATGCCAGATAGTGCTGTTGGTGAAGGCGGAAACCCCCAGGATAATCGCCGTCCCCAAAAATTTGCCGCCCATGGCCAAACCTACCGCCACGTTCCCCTTACGGAGCTCCTCCATGTCATTAAACGGAGTCATCCAATTGAATACCAGCATCCCTATAAATTGCAGAACAATAATGACTGCTACGCTGATGATAATATTGACCGCTACCATTAGTCCACCCACCCTCTGAATTTTGCCATGGCCAGATCATAATCGCCGAAGTCATGGACTTCCTCCAGCATGACCTTCACCGTTTTTTGTTCCTTCATACTCTTGTAACGCTCTTCGGGAATCGGCTGCTTGACGCTGTTGCCGGTAGGAAGTGTAATGACCGCAAAATAGCGGGACTTCCCCTGGTAGTCGGTTTTATAAACGCCCACCAGATCCACTTCCGTTTTAAGCTGGACCTTAAGCCCGGCAAGATCCGTCTGGGCCGCATCTGCGGTCCGGTAGCTTTTGAGGGGGGCCCACTGGGACAAATTGACGCTGTTCTGGCCGTCGGCAGCGGTTTTCATTTCCGCGGTCATGTAGGACAGCACCCATACTTTGTCTCCTGTGGCGTAGTTGTCGTCATTGGGCAGAAGCTGGTTGTTGGGGGAAATGGTCATATCCGAACCCACCAGATCGCCAACCTTGGCTTCCTCCACCTTATAGTCCCACGGCACCGTTGAACTGCCTGCCGCGGCAGCGGATTTGGCCTTGCTGGAGGAGGAGCTTTTCCCGGAATCCTGCCCACAGCCTGCGGCCATACCGCCTGCCAGCACCAGCACCAATGCGCCCATCAGCATCCGCTTCATAGGACGCCAGCCGCCGCTTTTCCTTCTTTCGTTTGAGTTGTCTATCATATTGCTCAATCCTTCCTCACTCCCATCGCCACAAAACGGCTGGAGTTTCCCGTAATCAGTCCGCCCGCCCGGCCCAACAGGCCGCAGGCTTCCCCGTGAATCATGAACACACCGGTTAACAGATGATAGTCTCCGTCATGCAGCCGGATGCGGGGCAAATCAGCACGCGCCTGGTACACCGGCCGAAAAAAGACGCTGGTATCAAAGCCGTCCTGGTCCTTAATCTCCATCCCGCCTTCCGCGCCATACATCCGCACGGAGCCGCCCTCGCGGCCAAACATGGATTTTTCCACATAATCGCCGTCAAATACAGGCTCGTTATAGGTAGGCAGCATATAGGCTTCAATGGCGTCATGCTCGGTTTCCGTAAAAAATGGAGCCTTCAGCTCATGCAATCCCCAAATTACCGCCTGCAGGCCCTTGGACTGGAGGATCACCGCGTGAGGAGAATTGAGTATCCGAAGCTGTCCGGTTTCAATGCTGTACGCCAAGGCTTCTCCGCCGTCATCGACCCCCATCCATTCCTTGGGGTAGAGGGCAAACAAGCTGTCAATAGCCTGGCCTGACGCATCCCGCAAAACCCCTTCATCCACCCACAGGTCAAGGGTGTCCACACAAACAACAGGCTGCTCCATATGCCGTACCAGCATATCGATGGTGCCGCTGTCCTCTTCGTGTTTACCGTAAGCGATGCAGGCCGCATAAGCGGGAGGCGCCTCCGCAAAGGCCCGCTGCACCTGCCCGGCCATGCCGGTATTCGGCGTCCACAGCCCATGCTGGCTGCACATCCACGGTGTTGCCACGGAGGATTCCACATAGCCCGTAGGCGTATCCGCGTTCAGCTCCAAGAGCTTGATGGTTCCGCCAAGCCCCACGCTAAAATCGAACCGGGCATAACGGGAGAGCAGCCCCGGCTCCTCCAGGGGAACGGCGTCCAGCCCATCCCAGAGCACCTCCGGTATGGACAAGAGCTCATACATATCCCGTCTGCCGTGGACGAAACGCGCCGCTTTGTCGAAAATCCCCCACAGCAGCTGGCAGGCATCCTGCAGCTCCTCCCACACCCGCGGGTTCATGGCCACCGCCTGATCCACCCAGTATGCCTCTTCCTCCAGATCCGCCCAGCCGAAGCCCATTTCCTTCAGCTGCCGCACCCGCTGCGCCCTGTCCTCTGCGGGTTGGCCTATCACCTGAAAGCTCATGCTTTACCGTCTCCTCCGATTTGACGTTCCTGCCCCAGCCTTCATCAACTGCCTGAGCTGCTGCTGCCGGAAAAGCCGCTGGATTTTCCGCCGATGCTGCCGGAGGACGAGGATTTGCTGGAGCTGGAAGACGACGATTTACTCGATGAAGAGGATGATGACGATGATTTGCTGCTGTCGACAGACGACGAGCTTCCGCTTGAAGTTGACCCGGAAGAGGTAGAGCTCCCGGTAGATGATTTCGTTGCGTTATCCGCCGGCTTGCTGGCCGAGGAGGACTGGCCTGTTGCCGGTTTGGTTCCGGTTCCTGCCGATGTTCCGGAGGTCCCCGACGTTCCGGAATTGGAGCCGGAGGAGGAGGAGGAAGATCCGGAAGTTGTTCCCGATTTGGACGCAGTGGCCTTATTGATGCTGCCGGATTTGGTGTTGAACGAGCCGCTGGACACGCTGGTTTTGGGCTTCACGTTGCTGCCCGGAACCTGCTTGTTCTGGAAAGTGCCCGCCGAATAGGTTTTCGGCTGATACGGCTGATTGGTTCTGGCATCATAGGAAGGATAGCTTTGGTGCCATCTTCCCGACGAATACGAACCCCCGCTGTTGAACAGCAGGTGGTACAAAAGCATATCATCCCACCCG
>JAEWAA010000409.1 GCA_023391955.1 Bacillota bacterium
GTCTTGGCCCCGTCGCTGCCCATGCCTGTCATGATGACAATATGGCGCTTCAGCTCCTGCAGGGGGAGTACCGATTCGAACAGCGTGTCCACGGAAGGCTTATGCCCGCCCCGCGGCGGTTCCGCTGTTATGCCGAGCCGGTAAACGCCGCTGCTCTCGGTTATGACCCGCATCTGGAATCCGCCGGGAGCTATGTATGCGGTCCCTGGCTGCAAAACCATTCCGTCCTGGCCTTCCACCACCTGTATGCGGCAATTGCTGTTCAGCCTGACCGCCAGGGAATTGGTGAAATTGGGCGGCATATGCTGGACGATAACGATAGGCGCCCCGAAATCCTCCGGCAAACCGCTGAGCACCTGCTGGAGCGCTCTTGGTCCGCCTGTTGAGGTGCCCAACGCCACCAGATGCTTCAAAGGCCCCTTCGAGATGGGGGCTGCCGGCTTTACCGGTGGAGCAGCAGGCGGAACCGCCTTAGGTTCGGGCCGCAGCTGCGGGCGTTCGGCCTTGCGTTCCGGCTGCACAGGAGGCCGCAGCGGCTTGGGCTGCTCCGTGGCTGGTGGTGCCGGAGGCATCATAGACCGGAGCCTGGGGGCTGCCGGCGGCTCTCTCAGCGGTGATGCTTTAGGCGGAGCCGGATCGGCCGGAGGCGTTGCTGCCGCTGCCGGGAACGATGCATTCAACCGCTTTATATTGGATTTGACCGCAATTTCCAAACGCTCATGGAGCATTTCCTTCACCTTGAACAAATCTAAGGAAATGGAGCCGGAGGGCTTCTGGACGAAGTCAATGGCTCCGGCCTCCAGCGCCTGAATGGTTTCCATAGCCCCTTCCTTGGTTAAGGAGCTGAGCATAATCACCGGAAGCGGATTTTCCTTCATAATCCGTTTCAGCGCTTCCAGGCCGTTCATTTCCGGCATTTCCACGTCCATGGTGATGCAGTCCGGCTGCAGCTCTTTGGCCATCTGCACAGCCTCCACACCATTCTTGGCTGTGGCGATTACCTGGAAGTCCGGATGTTCCCCAACGAGATCCGAGACAATTCTTCTCATAAAAACGGAATCGTCAACCACTAAAACCCGCTTTTTCGTCATCCCGGTCCTCCCTCCTCTGGTTAGCAATATATCTGTGATTGGAGCCTTACTTCATAAGTCTCATCATTTTCGACAGAAACCCCTTCACACCCGAGGCCGCGCCGGCATTCTCTACGGGTCTGCCTTGCACATACTGGTCGGCAATCTCCTGCAGGTTCCGCGAGGCAGGTGAATGGGGATATGCAACAGTGAACGGAATCTGCCGTTTCACCGCTTTGGAAATATGATTGTCATCGGACACAAAACCCATGGTGGGAATATCCATCTGCAAAAACTTTTTCGCCACCAGCGTTATTTTATCTGCAGTCTGCTTGCCTTCCTTGGGTTCGGTCACCCTGTTGATGACAAGGCGGAAATTGATCCCGGACTGCAGGTTATTGACCATTTTGATGATTGCATAAGCATCCGTTATGGAAGTAGGCTCCGGCGTCGTGACCACAATGGTTTCCTCTGCCGCCAGTATAAACTTCAGGGTTTCCTTGGATAACCCGGCGCCGGTGTCAAAGAGGATCACGTCGCAGTGGCCGTTTAATTGGCTGACCTGCTCCACAAAATAATTCAGCTCCTCTTCCTTCAGATCAAGAAGATCATTGAAGCCCGAGCCGCCGCCGATAAACTCAAGACCGTTGTAGCCGGTATGGATAATCTCCCAGATGGTCTTTTCCTTTTTAAGCAGATGGTACAGGTTGTATTTGGGGGTGACCCCCATCAGAACATCGATATTGGCCAAACCGATGTCCGCATCGAACACCAGCACCTTCAGCCCCTTGGCCTGGAGCGCCAGAGCGAAATTCAGCGTAAAATTGGATTTGCCCACCCCGCCCTTACCACTGGTAACCGTAATAATGCGGGTATTTCTGCCGGTGCTGCGGGCCAGCTCTCGCTTTTGGACCAAATCCCGGAGCATTTGCGCCTGGTCATTCATCTGCCTGTTCCCCCAGTATCAAGGCAATCAGTTCATCCTCGCTCACCACATTGAAGTCGTCAGGGACATTTTGTCCGGTCGTGATGTACGACAGCGCCAACGGATATTCATGGAGCAGATTGAGAATGGGACCGAAGGTCTCCGTTTCATCCCTTTTGGTAAGAAGAACCTTATCCAGCCTGAACCGGGAGAAATTCTCGGCAACAGCCTTCATGTCTTTGTATTTCATGGTCAGGCTCAGCACCAGGAAGGTTTCGCTTCTGGGGTCGCCTTGCAGAAGAGCATTCAATTCGGAAACATACATTTCATTGCGGAAGTTGCGTCCGGCGGTGTCCATGAACACAATATCGCAATCCTTCAAATTGTCGAAGGCCTTCTTCAGATCCTGGGGTGAAAATACAACCTCCAGCGGAATCCCCAAAATGGTGGCATAGGTCTTCAACTGCTCCACAGCCGCAATCCGGTAAGTGTCAGAGGTGATAAAACCCACCTTCCTGCGGTGACGGAGCACCTGCTCGGCCGCCAGCTTGGCGATGGTGGTGGTTTTGCCTACTCCGGTGGGACCTACAAAATGGGCGATGCGGGTTTCCGGCTGAAGCGGCTTGCGGGGATGGTCACCCATGATCTGCTTGAGCTTCTCCGCTGCCATCTCATTGGCGCGAAGCGGCGTCAAACCGTCCTCCTCCTCCGCCAGACCCTCCTCGATTGTTCTGACCACCTCTTTGGCCAGCTCGGGCAGGATCTCCTGCTCCAGCAGCCTCGCTTCAAGAGCAGCCAAAACCGGATCGGGCTCCGGCAGAACAGCGCCGGCGCGGGACAGGTTCTTCATCATCAGCTTCATGGCACGCAGTTCGCTTAATACCGGGTCCTCTGCCGGGGTATCCTCGATCTTAGTACGGACCTCCGCCGCAGGCTTGAAGGCCGTTGTGGGAGCTGCCGCGGGAACGGGAGCAGCAGACACAGGCGCAGCTGAAGCAGAAGTTTGCGCGGTCTTGGCGCCATATGCAGCTGCACCCAAACTCATGGGCACAACCGGCCGAGGCGCAGGCTCCGGTTCAGCCGGTGCGGACTGCTTGCCGGCCAAACGTTCGATGGATTCCAGCAACTCGGCCGTCCTGTCCTCCTTGGCAGTCCGCGGCTGCTCCAACACTGCCACCGGAGTGGCAGACGGCGGGATGGCGGCACGTTGAACCGGTGCGGTCTTCGGTTTGGATTCGGCTTTGCCAAGGGCATCCGTTGCGGCAATTACTTCGATTTTTTTCTTGCTGAATAACCCTAAAAACCCGCCTGAGCGGATTTCTTTGGTATTCAGAATGACGGCATCCTTGCCTAAATCCGTCCGAATTTGCGCAAGGGCGTCGGGCATGGAATCTACAACATATCGTTTTACTCTCATAGATTCACAACTCCCATGCTTTGAATTTCGACATTAGGCTCAAGCTCGCTATAGGACAATACCGGGATATCCTGCAAGGTCCGTTCGAGCAGCTGGCGTAAATACATGCGGATGGTGGGCGACGTTAGAATAACGGGCTGGAGTCCACCCTGTACAGCTCTTGTCACCTGTTCGTTCAGCTTGTGGAAAATGGTTTGGGAGGACGACGGGTCAAGGGCCAGATAAGAGCCCTGATCCGTCTGCTGCACCGATTCCGCAATTTTCTTCTCCAAGGACGGTCCAACCGTAATCACCTTCAGCGCATCCCCGCCGCCGGCGTATTGCTGGGTAATCTGGCGGGACAAGGCTTGTCTCACATATTCGGTCAGAATGTCGTGATCCTTGGTATAGCCGCCGTAATCGGCCAAAGTCTCCATTATCGTTACCAAATCGCGGACAGATATTTTCTCCTTAAGGAGCTTCGAAAGGACCTTCTGCAGATCGCCAACCGTAACCACATTGGGGATAAGCTCGTCCACCAAAGCCGGGTAGCTTTCTCTGACGTTCTCCACCAGCGCTTTGGTTTCCTGACGGCCGATGAGCTCGTGGGCATGGCGCTTGATAATCTCGGTCAGATGGGTGGCCACCACGGAAGGCGGATCCACCACGGTATAACCGGACATTTCGGCCCGCTCCTTCGTTGCGTCGTCAATCCACAGGGCAGGAAGGCCGAAGGCCGGCTCCATGGTCTCAATGCCTGAGATGGACTCATCATCAAAGCCTGGGCTCATCGCCAGGTAGTGATTAAGTAGTAATTCACCACGGGCCACCGAATTTCCTTTAATTTTGATGACATATTCATTCGGTTTTAATTGAATATTGTCGCGAATTCGGATAACAGGCACAACAATGCCTAATTCCAGCGCACATTGTCGACGGATGAGGATAATCCGGTCCAGCAAATCCCCGCCCTGCTGGGTGTCCGCCAGCGGAATCAGGCCATAGCCGAACTCGAACTCGATGGGGTCCACCTGCAGCAGGCTGATGACACTCTCCGGACTCCGCACCTCTTCGATCTGCTGCTGCTCCTCCGCCTTTTCATCCTCCACCTGCTTCTGGTTCAGATTCTTCTGCAGTCGGAAGGCGCTGAAGACAATAACGGCGGCAACGGGGAAGGTAATCAAAACCCCGATGGGAGTAGCGATACCCAAAAGCGCAATGGTACCTGCCACTACAAACAGAAGCTTGGGATTCTGCAGCAGCTGCCCGGCAAGGTCGGAGGCCAGGTTGCCCTCCGAGTTGGCCCGGGTCACAATCAGACCGGAAGCGGTAGAGATCATCAGTGCGGGAATCTGGCTTACCAGACCGTCACCGATGGACATTTGGGTAAAGAGGCTGGCTGCTTCCGCTACGCCCATGCCGTGGTAAATCATCCCGATAATCAGACCGCCTACCAGGTTGATGATGAGGATAATGATACTGGCGATGGCATCGCCCTTAACGAATTTACTGGCACCGTCCATTGCGCCATAGAAGTCGGCTTCCCGTTCGATCTTCCTTCTTCTCTCCCGGGCCTGAGTTTCATTGATCATACCTGCGTTCAGGTCGGCATCAATACTCATCTGTTTGCCGGGCATCGCATCCAGGGTAAACCGGGCCGCAACCTCAGCCACCCGTTCGGAGCCTTTGGTGATGACGATGAACTGCACAACAACCAGAATCAGGAACACAACAAAACCCACCACCAGATTGCCCTGGGCTACAAAACCGCCGAAGGTTTCAACCACTTTGCCGCCGTCGGCATGGCTCAGGATATTCCGGGTGGTGGATACGTTCAAGGCCAGTCGGAACAAGGTTGTAATCAGCAAAAGTGACGGGAAGATGGAGAAGTCCAGTGCTTCCTGGGTGTTCATTGCGACAAGAAGAATCATAAGCGCAAGAGATATATTAATGATGAGCAGAACGTCCACTACATGCACACTGACAGGAACGACCATCATCAATACAATTCCGATTACGCCCAAAAGCACCGTTAGATCTTTCACACGCATGATGAACATCCTCCCTTCCCGTTATTTTGCCTTGCCTTTTAAGCGGTACACATAAGCAAGCACTTCCGCCACAGCCTGGAACAGCTCCGCCGGGATCGTCTGGCCAATCTCGACCTGCTCGTGCAAGGCTCTGGCCAACGGCCTGTTTTCCATGGTGATAACCCCGTTTTCCTTGGCGATTTCCTTAATCTTCAATGCGACGAAGTCGGTCCCCTTGGCCACAACCCGTGGCGCATCCATCTTGCCGTTATCATACTGAATGGCGACGGCAAAGTGGGTGGGGTTGGTGATGACCACATCCGCCTTGGGCACATCCTGCATCATTCGGGCCAACGCCATCCGGCGCTGCTTTTCCTTGATTTTGCCCTTGATTAGCGGGTCGCCCTCGGATTTTTTATATTCATCCTTGATGTCCTGTTTGGACATCCGGAGATTTTTTTCGTGTTCATATTTCTGGTACATATAATCGAAGAGACTTAAGATCACAAGAGCAACACCGATTTTGATGCCCATCATGACAGTGAGCCGGGCTACATAAGCCAAAACATCAGTCAAGGGCATATGGGCCAAATTAATCAAGCTTTCCTTCTCCCCCCAAAGGGAGGAATAAACCAGGTATCCGATCAAGATCAGCTTCAGCAGCGTTTTCCCGAATTCCACCAGCGCCTTAAGGCTGAACATCCGCTTAGCCCCTTCAATGGGGTTCAGCTTGCTGAATTTAACCTTAAAGGCTTCGCCTGTGATGAGAAATCCGACCTGCATATAATTGGCGAGAATTCCGATAAGAATCGTAACGGCAAAAATCGGAGCCAGCATGATAAGAATTTGAGCCATCAGGTCAGTCATCAGAGGCATGACATTGCTCATACTGATTTCGGTGGTCAGATAATCCTTCAAGGTGCCCTGCATCAGCAGGAACATCTTATCTTTCAGAAATCCGCCGAACATAAGCAGTGTCATGAAGCAGAACAGCAGGATCAGCGATGCGGGAAGCTCGTTGCTTTTGGCCACCTGGCCCTTTTTACGGGCATCCGCCCGTTTTTTTGGTGTGGCCTTTTCGGTTTTTTCCCCGGCAAACAGCTGCAGGTTCAGTTTGTAGCGGAATGAAGTCGTTGCCACGCCCTGTCCCCTCCTTGATTCTAAGCGCTTGTGCCGGCGTTGTCAGGGTGCCCCTGACAAAAGTGTCATGAATTTTTCCATAGCGGTAAAAAGGGCGGTAAACACCATCTCGAAGATCGATAGCATTCCCGGGAACAAAAAGACCAGAAGGATCAGTCCGATAATAATCTTCAGCGGAACCCCGATAACGAAAATGTTAAACTGAGGTGCCGTTTTCGCCAGAATTCCCAGTCCCACATCCGTCAAAAACAGCGCTACTACCAGAGGAGCGGCCATTTTGAAGGCGAGGCCGAAGGAATCCGTAAAGGTCCTGAGCATAAAATCAACCATATTGTCGCTGTACATCCGGGCAAACACATCATTCTGCAGCGGAATCCAGCTGTAGCTGTCATGAATGGCTGTTAATAGGAGATGATGACCGTTGAAGGACAGGAACAACAGCATCGCCAGCATATATTTCATGTTGCCGATAAGCGGTGATGAGGTCCCGGTCATCGGGTCCAGAATGTTGGCCATTGACAACCCCATCTGCATGTCAATGAAAGAGCCTGCCGTCTGGATCACCGCAAAAAACATGTAGCCGATAAAACCAAGCAATAAACCCACCAGGATTTCCTTGAAAATGGAGAGCACATATAGTGCATCCATCGGCACCGGCTGCAGTCCCAAACCCGAAAAGGTCAGGAAAGCGACAAAAACGGATAAGCCGATTTTGAAGGAAGCCGGGACATTACGGGAGGAAAATACAGGCGCTGTGACAAAAAAAGCTGTAATCCGACAAAAAACAAGCATGAAACCAGAGAAGGATTGCAGAATCAGTTCCATGTTCATCTGCTTATCCCGCGAATTGATGAAGATTATTTAACAGATTGTAGGTGAATTCTACCAGAGT
>JAEWAA010000418.1 GCA_023391955.1 Bacillota bacterium
GGTAATGTTTACGATAATAACGCCCAAGGTGTTGGGCACCAGATGTTTGAATAGAATGCGGTTGTTGCTGGCGCCCAAGGTGCGGGCGGCCAAAATAAACTCCTGCTCCTTCAGCTGCATAACCTGGCCGCGGACCAGCCGCGCCATACCCATCCAGCCGAAAGCCGTCATAGCGACGATAATCGTCAGCAGGCCTTTTTCCATTACAACCATCAGGAGGATAACCACCAGAAGGTAAGGAATGGCGTAAAGCACTTCTACGATACGCATCATGATGTTATCGGTGGTTCCGCCTTTATAACCTGCGATACCGCCATAGATAACACCCATCATCAAGTCCAGGGTAGCGGCCACAACAGCGATAGTCAACGAGATCCGTGCGCCGTACCAAACCCGGACCCAGAGGTCACGTCCCAAGTCATCGGTGCCAAACCAGTGGGTGGCATTGGGAAGCTTGTTTACGTTCATAAAGCTTTGTTCCGAATAAGAAAACGGGCGAATCATCGGCCCGAATACAGCCAGCAAAATTAATGCGATCAAAGCAAACAAGGCGGTCATAGCCACTTTGTTCTTCTTCAACCGGCGCCATGCATCCTGCCAATACGTAAGGCTAGGGCGGACGATGCGCTCGCCATTATCATCCTTAGGCGCAGGCAAAAACATATTTTCATTAATATTCATCGACATCCGGTTCACCCCCTCAGCTTAATGCGCGGATCTATGATGGAATACAGCAGGTCTACTACAAAGAGTATGACGACAAGCGCAATGCCGTACACCACAGTAGTTCCCATGATGAGGGAGTAATCCCGGTTATTGATGCCGTCCACCAGCATTTTACCGGAGCCTGGCACAGAGAAGATTTTCTCAATGACAAAAGAACCGGTTACCAGATGGGCCGTAATCGGACCCAGGATGGTGATAACGGGAAGAATCGCGTTACGGATGGCATGATTAACAACAACGCGCACATAAGGCAAACCCTTCGCCTTAGCCGTTTTGATATAATCCTGATTCAACACCTCAAGCATATTGGAACGCATTAAACGGGTTATCTGCGCCAAAGGCGAAGCCGATAATGCGAGTGTTGGCAAAACCGTATGTTTCATGGATGCCCATGTGGCAACCGGAAACCAATGCAGCTGTACAGCGAGGAATTGGATAAGTAAGGTAGCGATTACAAAGCTTGGCACAGAAGTGCCAAAAACCGCCAATACGGTTGCGACACGGTCAGGGATTCTGTTGTGGTACAAAGCAGAAGTAATCCCCAGGAATAAACCGCCGATAACGGCTACAACCAAGGCTTGCAAGCCCAATTGAACGGTAACGGGCATTGCTTCCTTCAGCATTTGATTTACATCCCGTGACTGCGACTTGTAGGAAGGTCCAAGGTCACCTTGCAGCAAGGAACCGACATAACGGAAATATTGCTTCCAGACAGGCTCGTCCAGATGATAAAACTTGTTCAAGTTCTCCAAAATGGCCGGAGGTACCGGTTTTTCTTGGGTGAACGGTCCGCCAGGCACAGAGTGCATAAGAATAAAAGTCAGAGTAATAATCACCAAAATCGTCAGAACGGCGTTTATTCCCCTTTTGATAAGAAATGATCGCATAAAGTTAGTTACCCCTTCCCAAGCCTCTATCATCAGAACATGAGGTATGCCTGCACGTACGGCATACCTCATGTGCGATCTTTTTTATTTATTTGGTTACAGCGTAGCGGAAGTTCATTTCACGGTTAGCCGGAGTGTAGATACCGGTGATATCCTTCTTGATTGCATTAGCAGAGGAGTAGAAGTAGATCGGCAGGATCGGCATTTCGTCCATCAGGATCTTCTCAGCGTCGCGGAATTGTTGGATACGCTTAGCTTCGTTTTGCTCCTTCTTGGCAGCTGCCACCAGCTCATCATACTGCTTGTTGCTCCAGCCGGTGTTGTTGTTGCCGCCGCCTGTTACGAACATGTCGATGTAGGTCATCGGATCCAGGTAGTCGCCAACCCAGCCGGTACGCATGATTTGGTAGTCCAGGTTGGATTGTTTGTCGAGCCATACCTTGGATTCAACGTTAGCCAGCGTTACGTCGATGCCCAGGTTCTTCTTCCACATTTCTTGGATGGCTTCAGCAATCTTCTTGTGGCCTTCGTTGGTGTTGTAAGTCAGCTCGGTCTTGGGGAATGCAGTCAAGCCCAGTTCCTTCAAGCCTTCATCCAACAGCTTCTTGGCTTCTGCTACGTCTTCCTTGTAGTAGGATTGGGTAGCGGCATCGCCGGTACGGAAGTCCTTGCCGGCCATGATGATACCAGGAGAAACGAAAGCGAATGCCGGGGTTTGGCCGGTCTTGGTGATGTTGTCGATGATCGGTTGACGTTGGACAGCCATGGTCAGAGCCTTACGAACCTTGACATTGTTCAACGGAGCCTTGGTTACATTGAAGCGGTAGAAGTAGGTTGCCAGCTTCGGAGATACAATCAGCTCGCCGCTCTTCTTCGCAGTATCGATAGCGGCCGGAGTTACGGATTGGTAAACGTTCAGGTCGCCAGTGGTGTACATTTGCCATGCAGTGTTGTCGTCGGTGATGTTGTTCCAGGTGATTTGGGTTGCAGTGATCTTGGCTTTGTCATAGTAGTTCTCGTTCTTGACAGCAACCAATTTCTTGTCCTTGCTCCATTCCTTCACAGTGAAGGGGCCGTTGCCAACCAGTGTTGCAGCTTCGTTCGCCCACTTGGGGTTCGCTTCAGCAACCTTCTTGTTGACCGGATAGTAAGTATAGAAGGAAACCAGCTGTTTGAAGTAAGGAGTGGGGTTAACCAGGTTAACGACGAGAGTCTTGTCGTCAGTAGCCTTAACTCCTACAGCATCCTTCAGTTTGTTCATTTCATCAGCGGAGAGCTTCTTGGGGTCAGCGCTGTTGTATTCGGTAGCACCTTTAATGTAGTCGGCGATTTGGTAAGCATATTCAGAAGCGAATGCCGGATCCAAGACGCGTTTCCAGGAATATTCGAAGTCTCCTGCAGTTACAGGGTCGCCGTTGGACCACTTCAGGTTGTCCTTCAGGGTGAAGGTGTAAGTCAAGCCGTCTTCGCTGATCTTAACATCTTTTGCTTGTCCGGGAACCAGTCCGTCTTTGTCTTGGAAGAACAGACCTTCAAATACGTGGTCCAGAGACCAGCTGGATGCTGTGGACTTGGCAAGACCCGGGTCCATGGTAGGAATTTCGCCGTTAATGTAAGTGTTGATTACGGCGCCTTTAGCAGAGGGTGCGGTAGAAGCCGCGGTGCTGGCTCCAGGGGAAGCCGAAGGTGCGGTAGAGCTGGTGCCTTCATCAGATGATGTTGTCGTGCAACCTGCAGCTACGCCAAGTGCCATCACAGAGGACAGCGTGGCGGCTAATAACTTTTTCGTTTGCATAGTAACCCTCCCGAATATACTGAATACTTTTTTTATGGTAAAGGTACGACAACCGTCCAGCAGTGACGATTGTCACACCATTAGCCCAACTCCATGAACATTTGTACACCGGTCAAAAACATTTCGAATTTACGCCTTTTTCTTCATGTTAGTTATTCTGACACGAAATAAATTCCATGTCATTATTTTTAACATAAAGTTATTGACCTGTAAATAATTTTTTTCAATTCCTTCACAAATTTCACAAGTAAGTAACAATTCAATAAAAGAAGGTTTACCTTTTTCGGCCGAATTATAATCTTTTTCAATTATACAACCGGCGGTTAATAAAATCTACGATTTTCTTGTGGAAAAAATTACTCTTCCGGACAATTCTTTAAAGAAAAGCTTCCATGGGCTTATGATAGCTCATATTTATACATTTTTGAAGCATTTTTATTCAAAATAATTAAGCTTTCGACAATCTGCTTCCTAAACGCCGTCCGCCCGCAAAGCTTCTTTGGCCAAAACCAACCGGTGAACCGTCTCGTGGAAAGGAAGTTTCAGAGCATAACGTTCCGCTTCCCGCAGCAAGCTCCCGGTCAGCCACTCCAGCTCCGTAAGCCGTCCCGCGGTTAAATCCTGCAGCATCGACGAACGGTTCCCGGATGTTGCGCGGCACACCTCAACCAGCCTGCCCCACCGGAACCCCTCCGGCCTTCCGTATCCGGCAGCCGCAGCAACGGATTCCGCTTCTTCGTACATGGTGCGCATGAGCTCTATACACCGGGGCTGCTCCAGCAGCTGGCCGTTCCGGATATCCAGCAAGGCGGTTAGCGGATTAATTACGCAGTTCATAATCAGCTTGTCCCATACATCCATCTGTATATGATTGGAGATGTCAGCGCGGAAGCCTGCCCTGCCGAGCGTTCCTGCCAGCATTTCAGCATCCGGCCGGGTAAGGCGATCTCCCTCTTCCACTCCGCCAATACGTGTGCTTCCGGAGCCCGTATGCCGGACCTCCGTATCCGAAACCCGCATAGCGCCTTCTGTGGTAACTGCGGCATAAAGCCTGTTTCCATCGAAAACAGCCTGCAGCTTCTCCAAGTGCCCCATACCATTCTGAAGGCAGCAAACGCGTGTATTCTGCGAGGCCTGTCTGCGGACCGCCTCCACCACTTGGGGGCTGATATCCTTCTGCTTCAAAGCAAGAATGATCCAGTCCGCACCGCCTCCCGCTTGGAGCAGCCTTGAGGAATAAGCCGCAAAATCCAAACATCCGGCTTCCGTTGTATGAAGATGTTTGCCGTCCTGCTCCTGTACCGTAATCCCCAGCCGGGAAACCGCCTCCGCCTGCTGGAGAGTGCGCACGACCAGCGTAACCGAACCTCCGCTATCAGCTGCCGCGAGGCGCCCCGCCAGCAGCAGCCCCAATGATCCGCCGCCGATAATCTCGATGTTCATGTTCCCACTTCCTTTTTCCACTATACCACTATACCACTTTAGGGCAAGAAAGGAAAAGCGGCCCCCTTTTACGGAAGCCGCTTGTGATATCAGACTATTTTAATTGGAAGGATATTTTCTTATTCTATACGCTCCAGGTTACCGTTTGCATCCATTTTAAACTTTGATTTTGCCTCTTCCTCTTCTTCTTGCAGAAGGGACAGCTTTCTTGCCCTGTCCATAATCTGGATCAGCGCTTTATAGTCGTCATTCACCACCCTGTAATCGGTGGATACCTCATTGACTTCGGAATTCAGCTTTTCATTTTCCCGGCGCAATACGGCCATGGTCTCGCGGGTTTCCGCCAGATCCTTCTCCAGCGTGCGGATTTGCCGGGACATATCGGCATAGGTGGTTTTCCACTGGCGCAGAAAACGGATGACCGCATCAATGGATACGGATTCCTCCGAAATCCCTTCCGACCGGCTGTAGCCGGATTCCTGGACGTCGAGCATCGCCACGGAAGCCGTTGCACCGCCGGCCGAATGTTTCTTGGCCTGGTTGCGCTGCTGCCGCTGCTTTTTGGCGATTTGGATGGCGGCCTCATATTTTTTGCGGACAAAACTGTTCCAGCGGAATCCGCAAGCTGCGGCCGTCCGCCCGATCCGCTCCCCTACTTCTTCGAATGCGGCTAACTGCGTGCCGCCTTCCCTAATAAGGCGGAGTGTCACCTCGGCCAAAATCAAATCATCCTCTTCACTCCACGCATCTTGTCTGACTGCTGACATTTTACTACCTCCCAAAAAAGGTTATTCTCCTGTTGCAGTACCCCTTGCATGCTTTAAACGTCCGGTTTTTGCAAACTTCCGGCGTATGATCTCCCGTCTCTTTTTACCATACGGAGAACTAGAGCCCCTTCCAGCAGCCGGTAACCGCTTCATATCTTATAGGCGCCATGCGCAACTGCCTGGTATGTACTCCATACTTATGGTTATGCCGATACTAGAATTCATAGAATCTATTTGCTTGCAAAAGTCTTCTCATACTATTCGGTATTGACACTTTTTCTTAGAAACATACCTTTTGGGAGAGCTTCCCGGGGTAAAATCAGCTAACTTGTCTGCCCGGCAAAAAAAGCCGGCTTCCGGTGCGGCGTGAAGTACGCCCGGAAACCAGCCTTATCATCCATCCATCTTATTTTCGTTGGATCAGCACCTTGAACAATTCACTCATCCCATCAGACAACAGGAGCTGCCTGATGGACCGGTTTCGTTTGGCCGCCGGGCTGAAGGGATCACGGCCATCATGCGAGACCAGACGCTCCAGCACGCCGCTTGCCAGAAGAAACTCCTTCTGGGTCAACAGCTGCCACTGGTCAACGCCGGCTTGAATCCCGGAGCGGATGCAGGCACTGAAATCCACATGTGCGGTTATATCCTGTTCCCCTGCATAAATATACGGGTTTTCACCAGCCAAATGATTTTTATAGCATAGAAGCGTGCCGTTCATACGATGAGTTCCGAACAATTCCGCCGAAGTATCCCCGTAATCGATAGTAATTAGCTCCCCGTTCTTCAACTCCCCCAGCCTTTCACTAAGCCAGCGGGGCGCCTCCATGGAAATATCTGCGGTTTGCCCGTCCGCCAGCTTGATTCCCGACTCCCTCAAGCAGCCGATGAGAGCTTCGTCCACACAAGGTAGCTCAAGCTCATGGAACGCGTTCGTGGAATCATCCCAGCCCACATATAGCTCCATCAGCGCTTCACGACGCTGCCGGAGCCGGTGGACGGGAAAAGCGTCCAGCAGCTCGTTGGACAGCAGAAAGTCCGTCTGGCCGGCTCCGCCTGCTTCCACCGCTTCCTCCGGTGTCCACTGCCGGACCACATGCCAGTAATCGGCTAACTGCTGCCTCTGGCATTGTTGATGCCATGGGCTCTTTTCCACAGCGGTATAATGGATCCGCAGGTACAGCTCCGGGAAATGCTCCCGGATACCCTCCAGAATCTGCGCTGCCAGCCTTCCGGTTCCGGCTCCCCATTCCATGATGCGGACCTGTCCGGTTAGGGAAGCAGCTTGGCGGGCAATATAGTAAGCCAACGCTTCACCCAGAATGCCGCCGATATTCGATGCCGTGTAGAAATCTCCGGCTTTCCCGATTTTTTCCCGGGGCTGCATGTAATATCCCCATTGCGGGTGATACAAACACAGTTCCATGTAATCACGGAACGTGATGGCCGCCGCAGAGCCGGCGCCAATCTTCCGCCTGATGGCCGTTTCCAGCTCTGAGACAGTCTCAGGACGGTCTATAGAAGGTTTCATGAGTTCCTCCATCTTCCGGTTTCGTCAGAGGCCGTTTCATAGAGACAAACAAACCGGATGCCAGTATAATGGAACATAACTTACATTGTTAAAGGAGAACATCCCCGTTATGCGCAAAACTGTTACCAAAACCCTGCTTATGGGCACCCTGCTGGCTGTCGCCGCAGTGGGGGCCGGCTGTACCAAGGAGCCGGATTTGGCCAAAGAAAAAATGGAGCAGGCTTTTCTGAAGCAAAGCGAAGCCGCGGCGTATTCCTTCTCGGGAAAAGCCACGATGAATATCCAACTGCCCTCTGAGGGGGCTAGCAAGAACCTGATTGCTTCCGCACTTAAAGGTATGCTGACCAAGGGTACTCTGGAATGGAGCGGCGCAGCTGCTTATGAGCCGGTCCGCATGGAGGCCGAACTGAAAAGCACTCCGGAGGGATCAACAACGGCCATGGCCCTGCCCTTATTGTTTAAGGATAACAAATTGTATCTGCAGCTTCCACTTTTAGGCAAGCAGAATGAAAGCTTTTCGTTGGATATGGCGGAGCTTTCGAGCCTCTCCGGACAAACCAGTCCCTTTACTCAGGATAGTCTGAAGGCTGCAGGCAAGCTGGTCTCCGAAGCCTTCCGTCTGCTGATTGCGGATGTGGACGCCAAATGGTTTGCTACTGTAGATGAAACAGAGCTGGCCGACGGGAGCAAAGTCCCGGTTTACCGTCTGGAGATTACGGACAAGAACAAAAGTGAAATTGAAACAGCCATTAAAGGCAAACTTCCAGAGCTTATTGACCGCCTGGCCGCAGCGGGAATTGCCGGGGAAACACAGGCTCAATCCTTGAAGTCTTCTGCCGCAGGTTTCATTCTTCAGGCGCCCGGTGAAATTTCCGTAGCCGTGGACCAGACCGGCTTTGTCCGCCGTGAGAACCTGCAGCTGGCCTTCAGCAGCACGGGAGCTAGCGGTGCATCCGCCACAAATTCCATCAAGCTGGAGCAGTCCTTTGCCGACATTAACGGCACCCCCGCCTTCAAGCAGGAGCCGCCGGCCAACGCCCGGTCCTTGGGCGATATTCTGAAGCTGCTGATGCCCCAGAAGTAATAAGGCCCTCCCGGGCCTGTTTTTTTCAAGAAAACTGTCATGTTTTCGGACGCTGCAAGATATGGTTAATGATAGACTCTCCCAAGCTGTCCACCGCGTATGGGGGAGCCCTCCCGATTTTCGAGTTAGGAGTCGTTCTATGAGAAGCAAACCGCGATTGTTAAAACGTATTTTCCGCCATAGAGCGCCCCGGCTTATTCTGGGGATTGTGTTATGTATCAGCCTCTCCCTGGGCAGTGTGGCACCCGGTTCAGCGGAGCCCACTCTAGAAGAAACCCGCGCGCTGCTTCAGAAGGGACTTAATCTTGCGGAGCTGGATCAAGAGATTGCCCGTCTGTCTGCGCAAGACACGAAGCTTGCGGGCCAGATTGCCGAAACGGAGCAAAGCATCGCCTCCAATCAGGAAAAAGTGGAGAAAACCCGCGAGCATGCCGGCAAGGTGCTGCGCGCCTATTATATGGGTGAGCGGGTGAACATCTGGATGCTGGTGCTTTCGGCACGTTCCATGTCCGACGCCATCTCCATCTACGAATATTTCAATCTGCTGGTCCAGAACGATCACCGCACACTGAACGCTTATTCGGACTCTTACAACAGTCTGGTGACCTCCCGTGAGCTTCTGCAGAAGGAGCGCCAGGAACTAGCCGATGTGAAAGCCTCCTTCCTTGCCCAGCGGGAAAAAGCGGTGACTATTGCCCAGGAAATTGAAACGGTCATTGCCACTAGTCCTGACGGGGAAACCCTCCGCCATGAGCTGGACCGATTTACGGTTGAGTGGAAGGAAAAAGGCGTGCCCATGTTCCGCAAATATCTGGCTTCTATTTCGGAAGCCATGCAAAGCCTGCCTGAGCTATTAACCGGCAAAAACGCAAGCACCTATATTAAGGATATTGATTTTAAAACAGGCAGTATGGTTTTCGAAATTTCGGACACGGATCTGACCACCTTCTTCCGCTCCAAAAACCCGCTGTTCAATAATATCAGCTTCCGGTTCGAAAATGACGAGCTGTTCGCCTCCGGCCGTGAGGACGGTGTGGATGTTTCCATCAAGGGGCATTATACCATTGAAAACAAAACCGTAAACAAGCTGCAGTTCCATGTGGATCAGCTAACGTACAGCAGCTTCGTGCTTCCGGAAACCTCCAACCGGTCCCTGGAGGAGGAATTTGATCTGGGCTTTACGCCAAGCCTCTTCCTCAAAGGAATCAGTGTCACGGAGGTCAGCATGAAAAATAGTATACTGCGCCTGCGAATCAAGCAGTAAACGTGAAAAACCCGCGTTGCCTTTTGGGGCCCGCGGGTCTTTTTTGTGTGCAGATATGTGGTTGATAATCGATGATAGCGGATGAAAGTAGAGTTACGGCTTGCGGTCTTCCAGTTTCCAGGACTTGTCGGTGTGCTCCATCAGTGTTTTGACTGTATTCTCCGTTTTCCACAGCTTGACCAGTTCCTTCTGGAGAGCGGACAAACTTTTGGAGGTTTCGGAGGTGATGGGCAGCACTCTGCCTTGGCTGATCAGCCAGTCAAAGGACTTGATCTGCTCGTCTCCCTTAAGCGGGACAAGGCTGTAAGCCGGGATTTGGGCGGGCAGCATCTGGGCGTCCGTCCAGAAAGCAATTTCACTCTCCGGTGTGGTCAGCTCCTTGATCCAGTCCATCAGCAGCTTGGTGTGCGGAGAACGGGAGGAGACGGTGAAGCTTCTGCCCTTCAACCAGACGGTTTTCTGGTCATTGCCGACCAGGACCGGAATGGAGGCCATTCCCAGATTCGTATCTGCGGCACGCTGCTTGTACTCGGAGACAGTGGTGATCATAGCGGCAATTTGCCCCTTGGCCAGCAGCTCCCAAGGCGACCAGGTTGCTGAGGGCAGCGGATAATTCTTGGGGAAAACCTTGCCTGTCCAGGTTTCCTCCTGGGGCGCAAGGAAATTCTCCAGCCGCTTCTGCGCCTCGGCGTCGTTGGTCCACACTTCCTCTTTGCCCAGCCAGCCGGAAGTCAAAGAAGAAGCCGCCGCAATAAAGGCATACGGATCCTGAGGATCGAAATAGAGGCCGTACCGGCCATCCTCCGGCTTCATCAGCTGCTTATTCCACGCCAGCAGCTCGTCGCCTGTTTCCGGCGCGCGGGACAGCTTGTTGTCCGATGCGGTTTTTTTGTTCCAGACCAGGATATACGGATCAACATCCTTGGGTACACCCCATATGTAGCCGTTCCATTTTACCTGATTCATGAGCTTGGCAATCCGGACATTCTGCTGGTCCGTGGAGAAGAATTCCCCTACCGGCTGCAGGAAGCCCAACGCGGCAAACTCCTGGACCCAATCATTGTCCAAGAGCATCAGATCCGGTGCTTCCCCCAACTGGGCGGCCTTCTTCCACTTCTCGTACGCCTCCAGCTGTGAAACATTCTCGATCTGGATGTCAATGCCCTCATGCATTTCCGAAAACCGCTTGGCCATACGGGAGAACAGGTCGTATTCCCGGGAATCCATTGCGACGGCTACCTTGATGACTTGGCCGCCTTCTGTGGAATCGCTTCCGTTCGCAGCCGAACGGGAGCTGGGAAGGCCTGTTGCTGTGGAATCACCGCCATTGCTCCGTGTACCGACGCACTGGCTGAAGACGAGAGCGGAAAGCCCGAAGATGCAAAGGATAATAAGCAAACCCTTTTTCTTTGTCAACGATCAACTCTCCTTTCATTTCCACCCCCGCCCTATATCATAACATAAAAAATCTGACGTTGGACGTATTATTTTTGGAGAACAGTCGAAAATCAGGGACTTTTTGTCGAAATTGTTCCGGTTTTTAGGGCTTATAACCCATTTAAAAACAGGTGCCCGGGAATGGCGGATGTTCCGGCTGCTCCTTTACCGCATTATTGTGCGTTCTAACGAATCTCACAGCGCTTATTTCGTGGAAAAGTGGGGGTTTGTAAACGTAACGAATCTGAGCCACGCTATTGCTTATGCCGGGGCTCCTTTCAGCGTCTTTTTGCCGGAATAAGGTGTCTCAGATTCGTTACAACCGGAAGATGGGCTAAATGGATGAAATAGCGTGGCTGAGATTCGTTAGAAAACCCTCGTCCCAGTTTTTCCTGCCCGACTGTCCGCTAGCTCCCCCATTGCCCGCCTCTATTCAACAGCTTGATCATTTCTCCTGAATGTGATATTTTGTAAAAAACAATATCGGTGTGAAGCACATACCGCTTCGATACGGGATGCTCTTTTGGGAGTAGACGTGTTGAGGCGGTTTTTTGTTCACAGAAATGGGGGCGGGTGGATGGGCTTATTTGACCGAGTGTACGAAGGTTGGCTGCAGAAGCAAGTGGAGGAGGAACAAAATCCGAGAAGACAGGAGCTTCTGCGTAAGGGGTTGGGGCATGGGACGACGGAATTTCTGCGCACCATCTGGTTCCCTGTTATTGGGAGTCTTGAGCATCTGTATCC
>JAEWAA010000451.1 GCA_023391955.1 Bacillota bacterium
ATCAAGTGGATAAGCTGGAGCTGTCTTATAAACGTGCGAGAGTCCGGCTTACGGAGGTAAGCCGGGATTTTCAGAAGTTTACGGAAAATGACATCCGGATTTCGTATGAGGCCGCCACCAGCATGCAGCTTCAGCTGACCCTGGCCAGGGAAAAGGAAAATTATCTGAAGCAAAAGCGCGATGAGCTGCAAAAACGGATCAAAAATGTCGATAAGCAAGTGGAGAGGGCGGAATCTCTGGTCTCCCAGATGAATGTGGTGCTGGAGTACCTGACCGGTGACTTGAATCAGGTGACCCGGATTCTGGAATCCGCCAAAAACCGCCAGCTCCTGGGCTTGAAGATTATTTTGGCCCAAGAGGATGAGCGCAAGCGCATTGCCCGGGAAATTCATGACGGGCTGGCGCAGACCATGGCCAATGTGGTGCTGCGTACGGAGATTACCGAACGGATGCTGAACCGCCAGGAGATCGACTCCGTCAAGGAGGAGCTCCGGGACCTGAAGGGCCAGCTGCGCAGCGGTCTGGAGGAGGTTCGCAAGATTATTTTTAACCTGCGGCCCATGGCTCTGGATGATCTGGGGCTGGTTCCGACTCTGCGCAAGTTTATTCAGGATTATGAGGATAAGACCAAAATCCGCACCAAGTTTGAGCTGTATGGCCGTGAATGCCGGCTGCCTTCAGGAATGGAGGTGGCCATCTATCGGCTGGTCCAGGAGGCCTTCTCTAATGTGTACAAGCATGCCAACGCATCCTATGTGACGCTGGATTTGACCTTCCAGGCCAAGATGGTGAAGATTACCGTGCAGGATAACGGCACCGGCTTTGACGTGGGTATTGTAGAAGCAAAGCTGGGCAAGGGCATCAACTTCGGCATGATCGGCATGCAGGAGCGGGTGGAGCTCTTGGAGGGGCGGCTGGACATTGATTCCCAGCTGGGGGCAGGAACGAAGATTTCCATGCTGATCCCCATCGGCTCTCCGGAGGACGGAAGATTGGAATAGGCCCCTCGTGGGCCGTTTCATACAACATATGGGGATGATGATGTCGGTGACCTGTCTGATGCTCCATATAAAAAAGCAAGATGAATTCAATAAGGAGGCACATGCATGGACAAGGCAACCACTTCTAACCGCAAAATCAAGCTCATCCTGGCAGACGACCATCAGTTATTTCGGGAGGGAGTGAAGCGCATCATCAATATGGAAAATGATCTTGAGGTGATCGGTGAGTGCGGCGACGGCATCCAAGTGCTGGAGCTGTGCAATGTGCTGCGCCCGGATATCGTATTGATGGATATCAATATGCCGGTGGAAAATGGCGTGGCCGCTACCGAAAAGCTCCGGGATTTCTTCCCGGAAATCAAGGTCATCATCCTGTCCATCCATGATGATGAAAGCTATGTATTCGAGACCCTGCGCAAAGGGGCTACGGGATACCTCTTGAAGGACATGGAGGCGGAGGCGCTTTTGAATGCCATCCGTTCTGTTGTGGCCGGGCATTCTTATATCCATCCCAAGGTAACAGGGAAGCTCATTAACCAGCTCCGCAGAATGACGTATCTGAATGATGCCGGTGTAGCCGCGGCGGATGCCGGTGTGCGGGAAGCAGGCGTCAAGTACATACATACTCCCAACAGCCCGTTAACCCGCAGGGAAGCGGAAGTGCTGCGTCTCATGGCGGAAGGTAAAAGCAATAAGGCAATCGGCGAGATTCTTTACATAAGCGAAAAAACAGTGAAAAATCATGTAAGCAGCATCCTGCAAAAAATGGAAGTGGATGACAGAACCCAAGCCGTTATTGTCGCCATTAAGAACGGATGGGTCACGTTGTAGGAACTCTGGGCGCCCCATGAGCATATACTGTTCCTGACAGGGAATCGTGTTGGCTTGTGTGAGGACGCCGGCTTTTCTTAATCGAAAAGCCTAAAGGGGGGACTGCCTGTGATCTGGGGATTACTCGCGATTTTCGGAGCGTACGGTTTGGCTGCAGCCATTCTCCATGCGGCCTATGCGATAAAGCAGCGGCGCGGCGGAGTGGTAGGCACGACTTTTTTGCTGATTACGCGCAATAATGAGCTGCAGGTGGAATGGTATCTGCGTTCACTGTTGTTTGTCTCCAGACTGAGAGGCAGGAAAATTCATATTGCAGTCTCCGATGAAGGGTCAGAGGATGATACCTTGGCCATCGTCCGGAGGCTGGCAGCCGGGAAAGAAGCCGGCGTGATCCGGATATTGGATTCCAGTGTGGAAGCCTATCTGGCCGATCATCCTAATGACCCTATTGTGATTCACCGGATTCCTCATGGGGGAAACGGTGAGGGGTTGGCTGTTTTATGGGGGTAACCGCTTACAAAGTAGCTCCCGCATGACAGACGTAAGCCCCACGCATTGGGCGTTAACTTGATGGAGAAGCACTCCTCTATTTTTGAAAGATTAATGGAGAGGTGGAGTGTTTCCTGATGAAGGCCGAATTATATGGAATCCGTAATAACCGGGGCTTTTGGCAATGGAGAGTAACATTGGACTTCGAAACGGATGTGGCTACGCTGCCCGCATTGTTTGACGCCTGTACCGAAGCTGTCCGGTTCAGGCCGGAGGTTTCCCTGGGACAAGCTGTTCATCTGGCTGGCAGGCTGCAGCGGGAATGTGGCTGCAAGAGTTTACATCCGCCGGATATATGGAGGGAATTCGTGAATGGCTGCCGGGAGGCAGGAATGAGCCGGGAGCATCTTACCCGGATCCAAATGGTACGTTGGCCTTTTCATACACAAGCATCGACAAGCAGTCGCGCTCCGCTCAATGATAGAGTGTTGGATCAGTTGATCCGCATTCTGGCGGGGCGTTCTTTATTGCCGGAGGAGCTTGAGGGTCTGATGGAGAATGGCGGTTTAATCGAATGGCATCCAGATTGGAAGCGGTATGTGCAGGCCGGAGTATGCCTGGGTGCACTGGAGTTGGCGCCGGGTATGGTGTGGGATATCCGGAGAAGCTGGACTGGGGCTGTCCGCCATACGGTCAAATGCCGCAGATGCGGCACGAAGGGCACCCGGGATGTTGGGGCGGAGCTAACACTGCTACGGATAATTCCGCAGGTTGTACAGCGTTTATTAGGCATTGCCAGCAGTGCGAAGGAGCTTTCGGCAGCCCGCAAAGGGGTGGCAAGAGGCTCGCAGGATACTCCGGGTCATCGACAGGGGGTAAACTGGTCGGTATGCAAAGAATGTGGGGGACTGTGCGCATACTGCGAGGAGTGTCTGACCATGGGACGGATCAGGCAGTGCAGTGTATTAATCCGGGGCAAGCCGATAGTGAAGGAGAGCGGGGATCAGGTTCTGGATGTAGGGTGGGAAAATAGATGCGGCACTGTGAAGGAGCCGGATTGGGAGCGTTGGGGGCTAAGCCCTGCCCAAAGGGAGGCTGCTGGAGCGGGAGTACATTTTCTCCGGACCACCATGGTTGAGGGGAAGGCTCTATCCGAACAATCTGGCCAATCCCTAAAGCCGCAATCCTTACCCCGGTTCCTGATCTGGGCGGTGACGGGTGCGGGGAAGACGGAAATGATATTCCCCATGATCGAGCATGAGCTGGCGCATAACCGTCAGGTGCTGATTGCTACCCCCCGCAAGGATGTGGTTCTGGAGCTGGCTCCCCGGGTAACAAAGGCTTTCCCGGAGTGTTCTGTGGTTTTGTTATATGGCGGCAGCGAGGAACGTTGGAGCAAGGGACAGGTGACGTTGGCCACCACCCATCAACTGATGCGGTTTTATCAAGCTTTTGATTTAGTGATTATCGATGAGCTGGATGCGTTTCCCTATCACAATAATCCCTTGCTTATCCACGCGGCAGAGGAGGTTTGCAAACGATCGGGCAGGTATGTGCTGCTGTCTGCAACCCCGCCTGCCGCCATGCAAAAGGATGCTGCTCGGGGAGCCCTCCCCAACGTCCGGGTTCCAGTGCGGTATCACCGTCACCCGTTGCCTGTGCCACGCCGTCTGGTTCTTCCACAGATAGATCAAATGCTGAAGCGGGGGCATATTCCCGGGAAACTGAAGGAGGCTTTGGCTGACTCTCTGCGGCGGGGAGCGCAGGTGTTTGTGTTTGTCCCCCGGATTGCATGGGTGGAGCCGCTGGTGCGACTGTTAGACAGGACATTTCCGGATTTTGCGGTAAAAGGCACCTCCTCCAAGGACGAGCACCGCCGGGAATCCGTTCAAGGCTTCCGGGACCGGGCATTTTCACTTCTGGTGACCACTACCATTCTGGAGCGGGGGGTAACGGTGCCGAAATCCGATGTGTTTATTTTAGGCGCGGATGCCGCTTTGTTTGATGAGGCTTCCTTGGTCCAGATGGCGGGAAGGGCAGGGCGGAGCAAGGATGATCCGGCAGGCAGAGTGTTTTTTGGGTCCAAGGAATGGACAGCCTCACAGTTACAAGCCATTGATCAAATCCGGCACATGAACCGGCTGGCGGCAAGTAAGGGATATCTTTTGGAGGGAAGCAGTGGAGGGGGTAAGGATTTATGAGAGGATTGCGGAGCATGCATCTGAAGGCTCTCCATCAATGGGTCCTTCACAACACCGCCCGTCTGATTGCTCCCCCTGCGCGCCTATGCAGCTCCTGTGGACAAGCCAGGCAGTATGCCGGCTGGAATCCGCTTCGGGTATGCGAATCCTGCTTTCAATCCATTCCATGGATCCGGGACGTGGAATGTCCGGTGTGCGGACGGGGAGAGACCTGCCCCGATTGCCTTCGGTTGGGGCCGCGGGCTCTGGTAATGAACCGCAGTGCCGTAAGGTACGATGATGCCATGCGGGAGCTTCTGGCTGCTTACAAATACCGGGGCAACGAGAGGCTGCGGGTACTGCTCGGGCGTATGCTGGTGCATGCTTACGGGTTATATATGCTGGACCCGGCCATCAATAAGCGGGGCTTCGACTGTATTACCTTCGTGCCGGTCAGCCAAGAGCGGGCGGCGGAGAGAGGGTTTAACCAAGCGGAGCAGATGGCTATTATATTGGGGGAACAGGTGGGTCTTCCAGTGGTTTCCCTTCTGACACGGCAGCGGCATACGGGCAAACAAAGCAAAATGTCCCGTGAGGAGCGAATGGTGAATATGCGGGGGGCATTTGCTGTTATTCCCGGGCGTGCTGCCAGGCTTCAGCGTGTTGCCCGGCGGCGGAAGCTTCGAATTCTCATCATAGATGATGTCTATACCACAGGAAGCACCTTGACCCAATGTGCAGAGGCCTTGTGCGAAAGCTTGCCCCAAGCCAGAGTCTATGGATTGTGCTGGGCGAGGTAAGTGTCATGGAAAAACCTCCTGAGAGGCGCCCCCGCCCTCAGGAGGTCCATCGCTGATCAAACCCAGCGGCAAGAGATATCCCTTGCGTTTCAAAGATATAAAAGCAACACGTTTTGGTCAAGAAAAAATTCATAAAAACTATAAATGTAGCATTTAACTAGTGGGAAAGTGAGGCCAACCACAGCCTCAACTGACCTGGATTGCAGAAACTTCACTGTTGTTGTGTTCTGCAAAATATCGTATGCTAGATGGACAGGGAGGGGACCGGAATGGATGAAACAAAGGAATTGCTGCTTGCATTATTAAAGAATGTAGAAACGATGAATGCAAGGGTAACGGGTGGACTTGATCGGGTAGAGGCGGATGTAAGGAGCCTTCGGCAGGAACTCGGTGAATTTAAGAATGAAATGTATGAGTTCAAGAATGAAATGTATGAGTTCAAAACGGAGATGCGGGAATTCAAAAATGAGACCAGCCGCAACTTCAGTGAGCTTCGTCTCGATCTGAATGAATTTAAGTCCGAAACCAAAACAGAATTGCGCCGCCTCCGCCGGAGTCAGATTGCGCTGGAACATGACCTGGATCAAACTATGGCCGATGTGGAGCAACTGAAGGAGCAGCTGAATCTCCAAAAGCAATAATTTATGCTGACATGAAAGAGGTGCCTTCAATGGGGTTGAACGTAGATAATTGCAGCCGCTGCGGCCGCCTTTATGCCAAGAATAATATTCATGAGGTCTGCCCTGCATGCGTAAAGGAAATTGATAAGATGTACGAGGTTGCCGCCAAATATTTAAGAGATAATCGAGGCTGCACCATCCAGCAGTTAAGCGATGAAACCGAGATCCCGTTCCGTCAGATTGTGAAGTTTATCCGCGAAGGGCGCATCTCCATTTTAAATATGCCCAACATGTTTTACCCTTGCGAATCCTGTGGTGCTCCGATCAAGGAAGGACACATCTGCCAGGATTGCCGCAAGAAGATTACCCGGGATATGCAGCATGCCAAGGAAGACGAGCAGCGCCGGGATTCCATGAAACAAAAACAGACCGAAAGCGTCAGCTATAATATCAAGGACCGCCTGCAGAAGGACCGGTTTTGATAATCAACTAAATAAAGCCGAGGTTTCAGCCGATAATAGGGATATACGATTATCGGCTCTTTTATTTGACCTGACAATGAGGTGAGGATAATGAAAATAAACGAACCTTCCCGCGTGGGAAATGTGAATCCGTACAGGAAAACCGCAGCAGGCAGCCAAGCCTCTGCCGCTTCGAGAGCATCCCGGAAGGATGAGGTGCAGATCTCGACAGAAGCCAAGGAGCTCTTAGGCAGCGTCCGCAACCCCGAAAAGCTCGACGAGCTGAAGAAAGCCGTATCCACCGGCACGTATAACGTGGACGCGAAGGAAGTGGCCGAGAAGCTGTGGCCGTATTTGAAATAGCAAACGAAACGCGGTTGAAATCCCTTGGCCATCCAAGAAATCGTTGATATCATA
>JAEWAA010000632.1 GCA_023391955.1 Bacillota bacterium
GAAACCGGCCGCGGCGTGTACGAAGACAAAATCACCAAGAACATCTTTGCAACGGAATACATCTATCATAGCATCAAGTACGAAAAAACCGTCGGTGTTATTGAAGAGAACCCGTACGAAAACTTCAAGAAGGTTGCAGAGCCTGTAGGTGTTGTTGCAGGTGTAACTCCCGTAACCAACCCGACTTCGACTGCCATGTTTAAATCCATTATCTCTGCCAAAACCCGGAACCCGATTATCTTTGCCTTCCATCCCTCCGCTCAAAAATGTTCTTCCGCAGCGGCTAAGGTGCTTCTGGATGCAGCAGTGGCTAACGGCGCTCCGCAGCACGCAATCCAATGGATTGAAGCTCCTTCTATTGAAGCAACCAACCTGCTGATGAACCACCCGGGTGTGTCCCTGATCCTGGCTACCGGCGGTCCTGGCATGGTGAAGGCTGCTTACAGCACAGGCAAACCGGCTCTGGGCGTAGGCGCAGGCAACGTGCCCGCATTCATCGAAAAAACAGCAAACATTGCGCAAGCAGTTAATGATATTATCCTCTCCAAATCCTTCGACAACGGCATGATTTGCGCATCCGAGCAAGCAGTCATCATCGAAGAGCCGATCTATGAAGTAACCAAGAAGTGCTTCGCCGACCAAGGCTGCTACTTCCTGAACCCGCAAGAAATCGAGCAGCTGACCAAGCTGGCCATCAACCTTGAGAAATGTGCCGTTAACCCGGTTATCGTCGGCCAATCCGCCGTGAAAATCGCCGAAATGGCTGGCCTGAAGGTTCCTGCCAACACCAAGATCCTGATCGCTGAAATCAGCGGCGTGGGCACCAAGTTCCCGCTGTCTGCCGAGAAGTTGTCCCCGATCCTGGCTTGCTACAAGGTTAAGACTGCAGAGCAAGGCATCGAACGCGCGGCTGAAGTGGTTGCATTCGGCGGCATGGGCCACAGCTCCGCGATCCATTCCAATGATCAAGACGTGATTACTGCTTTCGCAAACCGTCTGCAAACCGGCCGTGTTATCGTCGACTCGCCTTCCACACACGGCGCTATCGGCGACATTTACAACACCAACCTGCCTTCCTTGACTCTGGGCTGCGGCTCCTACGGCGGAAACTCGACTTCCTCCAACGTAACTGCAGTTAACCTGATCAACGTGAAAAGGGTGGCGTACCGTACCGTGAATATGCAATGGTTTAAAGTACCGCCGAAGATCTACTTCGAAAAAGGCGCAACTCAATACCTGTCCAAGATGCCTGACATTTCCCGCATCGCAATCATTACTGACCCGATGATGGTGAAATTCGGTTATGTAGAGAAGATCGAATACTACCTGCGCAAGCGTCAAAACCCGGTTTATGTGGAAGTGTTCTCTGAGGTTGAGCCCGATCCTTCCGTAGAAACTGTAGAACGCGGCCGCGCTATGATGGAACGCTTCCAGCCGGACTGCATTATCGCACTGGGCGGCGGCTCCGCAATGGACGCAGCTAAAGCAATGTGGCTGTTCTTCGAATATCCGGACACTGACTTCTCTGCCATCAAGCAGAAGTTCATGGATATCCGCAAGCGGATCTACAAGTACCCCCGTCTGGGCAAAAAGGCCAAGTTTGTGGCCATCCCGACAACTTCGGGTACCGGTTCCGAGGTAACCTCCTTCGCGGTTATCACTGACAAGAACGCAGGCAACACCAAGTATCCGCTGGCTGACTACGAGCTGACTCCGGACGTGGCTATTATCGACCCGGAATACGTGCTGACACTGCCGAAGGGCCTTGTTGCCGACACCGGTATGGACGTTCTGACTCACGCCATCGAAGCATATGTGTCCATCATGGCGAACGATTACACTGATGGTTTGGCTATGAAGGCTATCCAGCTGGTATTCGAAAACATCGAGAAATCCTATGCCGGCGATCCGGTTGCCCGCGAAAGAATGCATAACGCATCCACTATCGCAGGTATGGCGTTCTCCAATGCCTTCCTGGGCATCAACCACAGCTTGGCTCACAAATGGGGCGCTGAATTCCATACGCCGCACGGACGGACCAACGCCATCCTGATGCCGTATGTTATCCGCTACAATGCAACCAAACCGACGAAGTTCGCTTCGTTCCCGAAATATGACCACTTCATCGCCGATCAACGTTATGCCGAAATCGCGCGTGTTCTGGGTCTGCCTGCTGCAACCACTGAGCAAGCCATCGAAAGCCTGATCAAGGCGATCCAAGACCTGAACAAGAAGCTGAACCTGCCGGCTACCTTCCAAGAAGCTGGTATTGATGCCAAGGAATTCGAAGCCAAGGTTGACTATCTGGCCGACCGCGCCTTCGAAGACCAATGCACCACCGCCAACCCGAGAATGCCGCTGGTTACCGAACTGGCCGACATCTACCGTAAGGCTTTCTACGGCAAGGAGTAATATAAATCCCCCAAAAGTGAAGGGAAGCTTCGCAGCATAGTCCGATTACTTTTGGGGGAGTCCCCGGATAGATACTTGACACAAAGAGACAGGGAAACCTGTCTTTTTGTTGTTTGCGGAGAAGGGATTCGGGGGAGTCGGCTAACGGACACAGGAGACGCTATCTTGGGAAAAATGGGTGTTTTCGGATCGTAACGGACACAGAACCCCCTATCTGGCTAAATATCGCCGAAATTGCTAGGATTTTGACTAAATAACGGCCTGTGTGTCCGCGAAAATTCGAAACACCGGGAAACGGGGGAAATAAGGGATCGTGGGTCCGTTACACGAATACATGTGGTACGGAAACCACTAAAGCCGCAGAGAGGGGAACGGACGGGTTCCTCTTCCTACGGCTTATTTTTTCTTCTATACAATTGTAATTCATATACTATAATTGGATTATAAATACCAAATCTATCATTGAAAGGTGCCCTCCTATGAAAACAAAACCATTGGTTCTGCTATCCTGTGCTCTGTTGGCTATAATGGTATTTTCCCAATCGGCAGCAGCCTCCCAATTTCTGCAGGCTGTGTTGTATCCCGCCCGCATCCTATTGAACGGAGAACAGCTCAGCCTGCCGCCGGACCAGCCTATGCTATTGTACAATGAAAAAGCCTACGTGCCGCTCCGTTATTTTAGCGAGTTAGCGGGTGTGGGCGTTGACTTCGACGAAACCAATCAAACTATTGAGCTTTCCCGGAATGCAGATGAACATGCTTCTGCGGTTTATGATGACATTCTGTTCACCATCCATACGGCCAAAAAGGTTTATGATAAAACGGAGACCATTCCAATATGGGCTACAGCAGAGT
>JAEWAA010000053.1 GCA_023391955.1 Bacillota bacterium
GACATGAACGGCCAGGAGTTTCTGAAGACCGGCAAAACCCTGGAGCAGATGGAGCTGAGCCAGTGGGTCAATATGAAAACACAGCAATCCGGCTACGTCCATATCCGGGGCAGCTCGCAGATGGAGGATTCCCTGCTTGTTTATTCGAAGCTTGCCAGCTCCAATTGGGTGCTTGTGGAAATGACCTCCTGGAGCCAAATTACCTCGGGCAGCGTCAGGCTGGCGGAGGCTATCAGCATAATCGGTGTAGCGGCGGTTCTTCTGGTATTGGCGCTGACGCTTTATCTGAGCAGGCAGTTCACCAAACCCATCAAAACACTGGTGCAGGCCATGAGCGCCTATTCCATCGGCGGCAAAAAAGCGGCGCTGCCCGCTGATTACCGGAATGAGTTCGGTTATTTATTTGCCGGCTACCGCAAGCAGAATGAGCGGATTGAGGAGCTGGTTCTGTCCCTCCAGCGCCGGTATGAGCAGCAGAGGAAGGCGGAGATCAAAGCCCTCCAGGCCAATATCAATCCCCATTTTCTGTATAACATGCTGGATCAGCTGAACTGGATGGCCATTGAAGCGGGCCAAAATGAGCTGAGCCGGATTCTGGAGCTGATGGGGCAGATGTTCCGCATCGGGCTCTCCAATGGAGACAGCTTTATCACTGTCGAAAAGGAGCTGGAGCATATTACCTGCTACCTGGAGATTCAGCAGCTCCGCTGGGGGGAGGGGCTGGATTATTCCATCGAGGCCCCGGCGGATGTGATGGAGCTTTATATCCCCAAGCTGACTCTGCAGCCGTTTGTGGAAAATTCCATTGTCCACGGGTTTAATACCCGCCTGTCCGGAAATGTGCAGATCCGGATCAGCAGGGAGGAGCAAAGGCTGCGGATTCTGCTTCTGGACGACGGCATCGGGCTGAAGCAGGTGGCGGATAATCCGAAGAAGCGCCATACAGGCGGCTACGGGCTGCGCAATGTCAAGGAACGGATTGCCGGATATTTCGGGGACAGCTATGGCATAGCTTTAACGGAGCGTGAAGAAGGGGGAACCCGGGCGGAAATCCTGCTGCCTGTGTTGACGGAGCCGCCTGTCAAGGAAACGTGAGGAGGGAATGAAGGTGTGGAAAGTTGCCATTATAGACGATGAACGCCAGGTCCTGCAAGGAATGAGGCGGGCGATCCCCTGGGAGGAGCTGGATGCGGAATGGTCGGGAGAAGCCATGAACGGGGCGGATGGGCTGAACATCATCCGTTCGGCCCAGCCGGACATTGTCATCACGGATATTTATATGCCGCTTATTAACGGCCTGGATATGATCGAGCAATTGCGGAAGGAGGGCTTCGGCGGAAAAATTATTATTCTGAGCGGATATTCCGACTTCGAATATGCCCGGCAGGCCCTGCGCTACAATGTCAGCGATTACGTATCCAAGCCCATCAGCATCCCCACGTTAAAAACCATTCTCGCCAAGGTCATCCAGGAGCTGGCGGAGGAAGAGGAGAAGCGTATGAAGCAGGGGGAGCTGGAGCAGAAGCTGATGCTGTATGAGCCCTTCATTGAAAAGGAATGGGTGCGCTCCGCGGCAGTAGGTACCCTGGACAGCTCCTACGGAGAGCATCTGCCCAAGCCGTACCGGTATTGGGAGGGCAGCCACCATGCCGTGATGGGCATTGAGCTGGTGCGGGAGGGGCGGGCCCGCCAATGCTCCCTGTCCGACTGGAATCTGTTCCGCTTTGCCGTAAGCAATATTATCTGCGAATGGGCGCAGAAGACGTTTCCGTTTGTGGAATATGCCGAGCTGCACAGCACCAGGGCCGTGCTTATTATCCACCCCCAGGAAGAGCATGCCGCCCAGGCCCAAAAAGCCATGGAGGAGCTGGGCGTCCGCATCATGGACAGCATCAAAAGCTATCTCAAGCTGGACTGCCGGGTGGGTATCGGAGGCATCAAAACCGCCTGGACCCGTATACCGGACTCCACCGAGGAGGCATTCCGGGCGATGGATATGCGGCATAAACGCTTGGCCGGCAGCAGCGAATTGTTTGTATATCAAGGAATGGAGGACAGCGGGGAGAAGCAGGCTGTTCTGCTGCCGGTGAAGGTCTCCTATGAGCTGGCCAATGCCATCAAATCGGCCCAGGAGCCGGAGGCGCAGGAGCTGGTGGCCGAATTAACCGGCGGGCTGCGGGAACAGCCGGGAATCACGCCGGAGTATGTCCAGATGCTGGGCAGCGAGCTGTGGGGCATTATTGCGTATTGTCTGTACGAGGTTGGCCAGGTGCTGGAGGATCTGTTCAATAATGATCTTATCGCCAAGGAAATCAAGGGTTTGACCCATCCGGAGCAGCTGCAGCTGTGGCTTGAGGAGAAGATATCCGTCATCTGCGGCAGCAGACAGTGGAAAGGCAGCAGCAAACACCGCAGGGTGGTGGATTTTATGACCCAATACATCCATGAGCATTATGCCGAGGATTTGACACTGGCCGACCTGTCGGACAAGGTGTTTATTTCCCGGAACCATCTTTCCATTATTTTCAAGAATATTACCGGGGAGACCTTCAATACCTATCTGACCCGTGTCCGCATCGAAAAAGCGCGGGAGCTGCTTCTGAAGGGCAATATGCTGGTTTATGAGGTGGCGGAAATGGTCGGCTACAAAAATGTGCCGTATTTCAGCACACTCTTCAAGAAGATGACAGGCATGAATCCGACAGATCTGATTAAGTAAGAAACGGGAAGAAGCCTAACGGGCAATCTCCGTGCTATTTTAAAATGAATCGTGCATTCCTCATATTTAAACTTCTAATTACGGTTGCTAATATGAAATCAGTGCTTGAAGCTGCTATATTTCTTACCGCTCTGAAAGCGTATACAAAATATATCCGAAGGGGGATGCCTGCAACATTTTTACCGGTAAAGTTGTACAAAATTCCAAACCTAAAAGGAGTAAAACAAAGATGAACAGTGAAAAACTCCTAATCAACGTTTCCCGTATGCTCGTAGTCATCATGCTGTTCTCCTTATTGGCGTTTGCCCCCGTCCCGGCCGCTGCGGACGAAGGCGAATTCCCGTTTCAGATTAGCCAAACTGACGACGGAGCCAGTGTGAGCAGTGCTGTGTACTCCTCTGTGTACGCCGCTGTGTACGCAGAAGAAGATCCCTATTTCCGGCTTGATCCGGGTCCTGGTAAAGTTCCTGTAGAAATCACCGCGCCCACCAATAACTGGACTGCAAAAACCCCCCCGCTTGACAGCCGTGTTCCCGCCGATTTTGCCGGTGGCACTTTCAAAATGATACCGTATCCTTTTGCAGATTCCCAAGGCAAGGCCGATGTGCTCCAGCTCAATTACGTCCATAACGGAAAAGGCAACTTCGGCGGAATATCCGTTCAATCTCCGTTGTCCCCGGCTGTAGATGTTCCCGCAGGCTCAACTATTGAATTTGATGTGTACTATCCCAAGAGCGCACAGAGCAAATTTATGAGGTGGAGAATCAGAAATGCCGGCACAGACATCGATTCCTACCTCAGGGAATACGAATACAACAACCTTAACCCGGACTGGATTGGCAACTTCAACGGTGAAACCTGGTTGTTGAAGCACGTCAGCGTTAGCGCCACAACAGGCATGTCCTCCAATTTCGTTCTTGAGCTCCATGGCGAGAACGGTCGTCCTGCTGAAACCGGTATGCTTCTTGTCGCCAACATCAAAATAACCCAACCCGATCCCAACGGTGTTGCGCTTCCCAACGTTGTAAACAAAAACAGCCAGAGTGCCGTAACACCCTTAAAGAATATTTACAACAGGGAAAATGGCAAATTCATGGTCGGTACAATCGGAACCGGAGCAGTAACCGGAACCAGAGCCAATCATTATGAAATTTTTGTCGACGGCAACAATCTCAAGGCTGATGGAACGCATCCCCGCGGTCCGAGCTGGCTGAAAGACGTTAATGGCCAGGCTGTGACTGGCGCTACCACCACACCGGGCTTAGCCGAATACAGCTTCCCGACCAGCGATTATCAAGCGATCAGGGATTCCGGAACTCCCGGACAATACAAGTCTCATGGCCACGTTTTGGCATGGTACAACCAGGCCCCTTCATGGATGAGGCATATGATTCCCGCAACCATTGCCCAGGGATATAATGGAACAACCGATTATTACGGATTGGGCAACAGTGTTACAGTCGCGAATACGGTTAAGGTAGACAAAGTAATGGCCAGAAGAGTGCAGTTTAACCATACAATGACTGTAATGCGACACTTCCTGACCACAGATACGAAGTACGGCTCAAGCGTATCCCGCGGAGTGATCCCCTTCAATTCCTGGGACGTACTCAACGAAGAGGTTCACGAAAGCCGCCACAGCGTAACTATCCCGGAGAATCCGAACAGCTGGAGGCAGACCCTCAAACACACCAACTGGCTTGCTGCAATGTCGGATGACCTGATTGGCGGCGACATTAAGGAGCATTACGTTTACTTGCTCTTCAAATCCGCGCACATCGCGGCTCCCAACGCCAAGATGGCGGCAGCTTACAAAGCCAACTACGCAGACCTTCCCGAGTACATGAAGCTCGACGGACACGACAGCGACGGTAACATTGACGCCTATATCGTTAACGATCCTCCGAAACTGACCTATAACGATTACGATATTTTTAATCGCACCAAAGCAAGGACTGTGTACAACATGGTTCGCGCACTGAACACCGCATGGCTTTCCGATCCGCTGTATGATGGAAGGCCCCTTATCGAAGACATCGGTATCCAGGGGCATGATTCGATTGGGAAGACCCTTGCAAGCGATAACCAATATGCCATGGCTCTTTTTGCTTCTCTCGTTGACGAAGGCCTTCTTTCCGGTATTGCCTACTCCGAGCTTGACCTGAAGATGCCGACTACCACCCCCGGCGGCGGTTCGGTTGCTCCGGCAACGCTCAATGTCAGACAGTCTGATGCCCTTGGTTATCAGTACGCGCTGCTGTACAAACTGTTCACCAGATTCGCCCCGTACATCGATCACATCATCAGCTGGGGCGTAGCCGGTGAAGGATGGCAGGGAAGCTACGTACTGTTTGACGGTCAGAGCAACGCCAATGCCGGCTACTATGGCGCTGCGGATCCGGACAGATTCATTCTCGGGCATTCGTATCTGGATGATTTCTTTGCAGGTGAATACGAGAAAATCCAGAACTATGAAATTGACCTTGGCGATCTTGGAATCTATACACCGGGTAATGCGAATGCGGACCTCAGCGACTTGACCCTGAGTGCGGGCACACTTGATCCGGTATTCGAGCCGGCAACCACCGAGTATGAAGCGGTATTGAAGGATGCAGACAGCATTCAGGTAACGCCGGTGGCAAAAAACAGCAAGGCAACCATAAAGGTGAACGGTACGGCAGTGGAAAGCGGAGCGGCTTCCGATGCCATCAACACACCGGACGGCGAGACCTTGATTACGGTCAAAGTCACTGCACAGAACGGGAGTACGGAGAAGGTGTATGTGATCAGGGTGACAAACACCAAAACTCCCGCACCGGGAAAATCCTCCAATGCGGATCTCAGCGGCCTGACCCTGAGTGCGGGAAAACTCCAACCGACATTCACCGCAGCAACCACCCAATACGGCGTTTCTCTGATGGATGCGACCGGCATGAAGGTGATTGCGACAGCGGCGGACAGCAAGGCATCCGTTAAAGTGAACGGTACGGTTGTTGCCAGCGGTACAGCCTCCGGAACCATATCGCTGACACCCGGTACAGCAACGAATATCAAGGTAGAGGTAACAGCTGAAGACGGTACGGTAAAGACGTACACGATAAAAGTAACAAATGGCGAGACGGAGACTTCGTCTGGCGAGACGGAGAATTCATCCTCTCCTGGCACCGCAGCACCATCCTCAACACCGTCCGCACCTGCAGCACCAGTTGTTCAGAATCAGAAAGTAACCATGCAGACGACTGTTAAGAATGGAACAGCATCTGTTCCGACACTGGATCTGGAAAAAGCAAAGGATTTCCTGGCAAAGGATGTTACCCTGGACATACCTGCAGCGCAAGGAGTGAATTCTTACTCGGTAGGTTTGCCTGTTGCAGCACTGACAAGTGGAACAAAGGAAAACAAGCTTACTCTTACCACTGAGTTGGGTAAGGTTGTAATATCCGGTAACATGATGACCGGCACAGCTGAAAGCAGCGGCAAGGAAGCAGCGCTGGAAATTGGAAAAGGCGACAAGTCCAAGCTCCCGGAGGAAGTGAAGGCGGCTCTCGGCGATAAGCCGATCACGCAGCTTACCCTTACGGTGGACGGAAAAGAAACGGCTTGGAGCAATCCCAGTGCACCTGTAACTGTATCCGTGCCTTACAAGCCGACTGCTGACGAATTGAAGAATCCCGAAATGATCGTGGTTTGGAGCATTGACGGAAGCGGAAATGTGACTACAATACCGAGCGGACGCTATGACTCCAAGACCGGTACGGTAACCTTCAAAACAACTCATTTCAACGACTACGCGGTAGCTTATGTGTCCAAGACATTCACAGATCTCGAAACGGCAGCATGGTCCAAGAGTGCGGTCGAAGTACTTGCATCAAAGGATATTCTCAAGACAGAGGGTCATGTATTCAAACCGGCAACCGATATCACAAGGGCGGATTTCCTTTATTCCCTTGTTCGGGCACTTGGATTGACTACAAAAGCAAATGACAATTTCAGTGATGTGCAGAAGAATGCTTACTATTATCATGAAATTGCCATTGCCAAAGCTCTTGGTATTACGAATGGCATAGACAACGACAGATTCGGCGGCGATAACAAGATCACAAGGCAGGACATGATGGTGTTGACAGAAAGAGCCTTGAA
>JAEWAA010000061.1 GCA_023391955.1 Bacillota bacterium
CTGGAGGAAGGGCGCAAGATCCGCAAGGCCTTTGTCCCCTCCGAACCCGGCTGGCGTATTCTGGCGGCGGACTATTCCCAGATCGAGCTGCGGGTGCTGGCCCATATCTCCGGCGATGAGAAGCTGATGGATGCCTTCATTCACAATATGGACATCCACACCAAAACCGCCATGGACGTATTCGGTGTAACCGCCGACCAGGTGACCTCCAATATGCGGCGCCAGGCCAAAGCGGTAAACTTCGGAATCGTCTACGGGATCAGCTCCTACGGCCTGTCCCAGAACCTGGACATCGGACGGATCGAGGCGGACCGCTTCATCGAGACGTACCTGTCCACCTTCCCCGGCGTCCGCCGGTATATGGACGACATTATCAAACAGGCCAAGCGGGACGGCTATGTGACCACCCTGCTGGCCCGCCGCCGGTATCTGCCGGAGATCAACGCCTCCAACTACAACCTGCGCTCCTTCGCGGAGCGGACAGCCATGAATACCCCCATCCAGGGCACAGCGGCGGATATCATCAAGCTGGCGATGGTCCGGATGGCCGAACGTTTGGCGGAAGAGAAGCTGCAGAGCCGGATGCTTCTCCAGGTGCATGACGAACTTGTTTTTGAAGTGCCGGAGGAGGAACTGCCGGTGATGCGCAAGCTGGTCCCTGAGGTTATGGAGTCGGCCCTGGAGCTGAAGGTGCCGCTGAAGGCGGATGTGAACGAAGGCGAGAACTGGTACGAAGCGAAATAAACGGGGTTAATTAACCCCAGCCAATAGCGAGGAGGAATCACAGGATGCCGGAGCTGCCAGAGGTGGAAACGGTCAAGCGCACACTGCAAATGCTGGTCAAAGGAAAAACCATCGCTTCCGTCTCCGTGGAGCTGCCGCGGATCATCCGCCTGCCCGGAGAGCCGGAGGAATTCGCCCGGCTTCTTGAGGGGCAGACCATCCGGGATGTGGAGCGGAGGGGGAAGTTCCTCCGTTTCCTGCTGGATGACTTGGTGCTGGTCTCCCATCTGCGGATGGAGGGACGGTATGGCGTCTATCCGGCGGAAGCGCCCCGGGAGCTGCACACTCATGTGCTGTTCCATTTTACAGACGGGACGGATCTGCGTTACAAGGATGTGCGCCAGTTCGGCACCATGCACCTGTTCCGGACAGGAGAGGATTTGGTGAGTCCTCCGCTGCACAAGTTGGGGCTGGAGCCCCTGGACCCGGCGTTTACGCTGGCGGCCTTCACCGCCCGGATAGCAGGACGGTCCACCAAAATCAAGCCCCTCCTCTTGAATCAGGAGGTCATTGTGGGCATCGGCAATATTTATGCCGACGAAGCGCTTTACACCGCAGGCATCCATCCCGCGAGGACAGCGGACAGCCTGTCCCCGGCGGAGCTGAAGCGGCTGCACCGGGCGGTTGTGGACACCCTGTCCGAATCCGTGCAGGCCGGGGGTTCCTCCATCAAGTCCTATGTGAACGGACAAGGCGAGATGGGGATGTTCCAGCACCAGCTGAAGGCCTACGGGCGCAAGGATGAACCCTGCGGTCATTGCGGCAGGCCGATTGAGAAGACGGTGCTGGCCGGACGGGGCACCCATTTTTGCCCCCATTGCCAGCCTGAAGTGACGCGGCGGATGAAGAAGCTGCGCCGCAGCAAGGGGCATCCAACCAAAGAGGAATAAAGCCTCTTCTTGGATGCAGGTGGAAGATTGCGGAGGGGCGGTTATCCAAAGCCGCGCACCTGGGCCAAGCCTAGGCCATAAGATGAGAGTGATCTGCATATCACAGAAGAATGCAGCCACTATCTTAAACGGCTTGGGAGGGGTTTTCGGTGCCGCATTTGGTATCCCTGTTGGCGTTGGCATTGGCAGTCAGTTTGGACGGTTTCGGAGTAGGAGCTATGTATGGCCTGCGCAAAATCAAAATACCGGTTTTTTCTGTGCTCATTATTGCACTTATGTCAGGACTGGTCTTTTTTGGCGCGATGCAGATCGGCGTGGCTGCCACTGCGTATATTCCGGAGGGTGTCGCCAAAACAGCCGGCGCCGTCATTCTTATCGGGCTGGGCTTCTGGGCTGTCATCCAGATGAGAAGAAACGGGGAAGACGAAGGGACGGAGGAAACCCAGTCTTCGGCTGTCGCTGCCGGGACAGTTCCAGTAGGGAAACAGGAGCAGCAGGAGAACAGCAGACAGGAAGCACGGGTGCTGTCCATTGAGCTGAGGCGGTTGGGGCTGGTGATCCAGATTCTGCGAACACCCTCTGCCGCGGACTTGGACCGCTCCGGTGTGATTTCCGCCATGGAGGCGGCATGGCTGGGCTTGGCTTTATCCCTGGACGCCTTCGGGGCGGGGATTGGCGCTGCTTTTATCGGTTATACCCCGCTGTTGACCTCTGCCGTTATTGCAGTTGCCTCCGGGAGCTTCATTCTTGGCGGGCTGCGCTTCGGCTTTATGTATTCCAATGTTCAATGGATCAGAAAATTATCGGTCCTGCCCGGCTGCATTCTGATGCTGATGGGATTATTCAGACTGATGTAAGTATATAGGTGATGGAAGTAAACAGGCTTAGGCAAGATTAGAATCAACGGGAGTGCGTACCTTATGAATATCGGATTAACCGGAGGCATTGCCTGCGGAAAAAGTACAGTATCCCGGCTGCTGGCCTCCCGGGGAGCCATTGTCATCGATGCGGACATTTTGGCCCGGGAGGTTGTAGAGCCCGGCGCCCCGGCGCTGGCGGAGGTGGTCCGGGTTTTCGGACCGGACATGCTAAACGAAGATGGGACGCTAAACCGCAAGCAGCTGGGCAAGGTTGTGTTTGCCAACGAGGCCAAACGTAAACGGCTGGAGGAGCTGCTGCATCCTGCCATTATCCAGCTGATGCAGGAGCGAATGGCGGAGGCGGAGCGACTTCAGCCGGACAAGCTGGTGGTGGCGGATGTGCCGCTGTTGTACGAAGCACAGATGGAGGATATGTTCCAGGAAGTGCTGGTAGTGGCGGCCAGCCGTGAGGTTCAATTGGAGCGGCTGATGCAGCGGGACGGGTTAAGCGGGGAGGAAGCGGAGCTGCGGATCGATGCGCAGATGCCCCTGGAGTGGAAGAAGGAATGGGCCGATGTGGTCATTGACAACAGCGGGGCGCCCGAGGAGACGGAACGGCAGGTGGAGCAGTACCTTCGCAAGAAGAGGCTGGCATGAGAAGCAGGCAAAAGAAGCGCTGGTTCGCCCTGGTGCTGCTCCTGCTGGTCCTGGTTTTATTCTACCGGAGCGAATGGCTGGGCAGGCTGATTTATCCCATTATGTACCGGGAGGAAATCGACCAGGCTGCCGCCGAAGCGCAGCTGGATCCGCGTTTGATCGCGGCGGTGATCCGGGTGGAAACCAATTACCGTCCCAGTGCGGAATCCTACAAGGGGGCAGTGGGCATGATGCAGATTATGCCGCCTACCGCCAAGTCCATTTTGCAGGAGCGGGAATTTGAAGGGCTGTCATTGAAGGATATGGAGGAGCCGGAGGTCAACATCCGGGTGGGCACCTGGTATTTGGCTATGCTGCTCAAGAAGCATGACCAGGATGTGGTGAAGGCGGTAGCCTCGTATAATGCGGGACCGGCGAATGTCTCGGATTGGCTGGAAAAAGGGGTTTGGGACGGCAGCCTGCAAACGGTGGATCAGATCCCTTTTGGAGAGACAAGCCGTTATGTCCGCAAGGTGATGTATTATTACCATAAGTACCAGGAGCTTTATGAGTAAGCGCGGAGATAACCGGAAGAAGCACCGGAAGCCGCTTCCTTGTGGGGAAGGACCTCCGGTGCGTCTCCGGGCTTTACAATAAAGCCGTTAGTGCATTATTTTCCGGAAAGAGTTTGTTCGGCGATTTGTACCAGACGGCGTGTGATGTGGCCACCAATTGCGCCGGTGTCGCGAGTAGCCATGTTGCCATAGTATCCGTCTTGCGGGATGGCGATACCCAGCTCTTGAGCCACTTCATATTTCAGTTGGTCCAGAGCTTGGTTGGCTTGGGGAACTACCAGAGTGTTGCTGTTGCGGGATTGTCCTGCGCCCATGTGTGTTCACCTCCTTGTCGGTTGGTAATGCTATTGTGTGTCGAAGACCGCGGCTTCAATCAAGGGAACCGCTGGAAACAAGGGCGTGTCTGAAACTCCGAGAGCGAGTTTTCAGACACGGCCTGGCAGCGGATTGTTAACTGCGAAGAACCGGGAGGGAACAAAAACAATGAAATGTCCTTATTGTGATTATGCGGGCACCAAGGTGCTGGATTCCCGGGCGGCCAACGAGAACAAATCCATCCGCCGCCGCAGGGAATGCGAGAAATGCGGAAAGCGGTTCACCACCTTCGAAATGGTGGAGGAAACTCCGCTTATGGTCATTAAAAAAGACGGCAGCCGCGAGGAATTCAGCCGTGAGAAGGTGATGCGCGGATTGATCCGGGCCTGCGAGAAGCGCCCGGTATCCGTGGAGCAGCTGGAAGCGCTGGTCTCCGAGGTGGAAAAACAGCTCCGGACCACCGCCCAGGCGGAGGTGGAGAGCCGCAGCATCGGCGAACTGGTGATGCAGGAGCTGTATCCGGTGGACGAGGTGGCGTATGTGCGCTTCGCTTCCGTATACCGCCAATTCAAGGATATCAATATGTTCATGAAGGAGCTCACCCAGATTCTCATGAAGCAGCCGCAGGAGGACAAGTAAGGGAAGCTAGCCGCGGCGGCTGAGAAGGTCAGTTTGAGCCAACACGAAACCTTGAAGAGGCTATCATCGAAGGACTTCTGCCGGATTTTTAGGCGGGGGTCCTTTTTTATTAGAGCCTGCCAACCCATCGTTGGGCTAACGGACTCAGCAGACGTTATTTTGCTGAAACCCGTTGGTTTTCCATTTTGGCGGACACAGGAGCTCTTATTTGATGAAAAAGTGGTGTGGTGGACGGAAAATGAGGAGAATAGCGTACCGTGTGTCCGCGAAATGATGCGAAAACGGCATTTTGGCAAAATAACGCATCCTCGGTCCGTTAGCATTTTTGAAAAGTATAAGTATACTTTACTTTTGTTAAATTATATTTTATTATAGGGGTGGAGGGAGGCGTAAAGTTGGAAAAAAATACAGACTCCATCATCAACAAAGTGTATGAGTTCCGTGTGTTGAGACGGCTGTCCCAAAGTGAGCTGGCCCAGGCAGTGGGGGTGTCCAAACAAACGATATTTGTCATGGAGAAAAATAATTATTCTCCCTCACTCCTGTTGGCCTACCGCATTGCGGAATTTTTCGGAGTGCGAATTGAGGATATTTTTACCTACGAAAAAGGAGGAGGAGAAGCATGATTGAGTATTTGGACCATTGGCTGGAGATCAGCAGCAATTTTAACCTGTTTGTGGGAGCAGTCGCGGCGGTGGCGTTCCTGAGTGCGGCTGCTTACACCTATTTTTTCACCAAAATCGGAAAGACCGACGAGTACGGTGTGAAAATCCGGCTGAGCGTAACCAACTGGATGTTTAGTACCTTGATGGGGCTGCTCATCCTGTTTGTGCTGCTGGTGCCGCAGAATACAGAGCACTTCCGGCAGATGCTGCTTTTATGTTTTTCTGTGACCGCGCTGGTGGGGGCTGTATCCGCAGGATATTTCTACATGAGGGATTTCAAGAGCTGAGTGCTTGATCCAATGGACGTCAGAGCAGCCCAATCGGGGGACTCCGGCGTTTTTTATTTTTGGCGGCAGGGTTCTTGTAGAGGATTTTGCCCCCTGATAATGGAAATGTGAATCTGCCCGGCTTCGGCGCACCGGATTATAAT